>NZ_JANHGP010000026.1:0-57815 GCF_024494585.1 Acinetobacter sp. 5862 | reverse complement strand
TCTAAATAATTTCTTCTGCCAACGATATACATTTTCAAAGATCCGCTCAAACTGGTTCTTTTGTATCTCGACGTAGGCCATCAAGGCTGCAAAAATATGATTCAAAATCAGTTTAGATCGTCTTACTTGAAACTTTTCAATATGACAAACCTGTTTAATCACTCGGTGATATTGCTCTATTTTCCAATGACTTGAATGTAATTCATGAAAACCCTCAAAGGACAATAAATCATCTTCATCTTGATGCACAATATAAAACCTCTGCTGTTCTTTTAACTGAGTCTTAAATAATTGTACAAAGCCAAAATCTTTGAGCCAGACCACTTGACCCTGATGAAAATCTGGCAATAAACGCAGTTGAAACCATTGTCCTTTTTCTGGGGAAACCTTACGGTTACAGTCGATACCAAACATAAATCGAATACCATATTTTCTTATGGTTTTTAGATTTCCAGTCGATGAATACCAACTATCACCTGTAATAAATTGAATCTTTGCACCCCAACTGAGTACTTCACTTAACATATCCATAAAGTAATCATTCTTGGTTTTACTTTCAGATTTGTCATAAATTCGGAAATTAATTGGAATATTTTGACCATTTTGATCTGTCGCATACAAGGTAATGAGATTAATACCCTTGACGGATCGGTGGTGTTTGCCTGACCAAAAATAGCTAACTAAGTCCATATGCTGACTATACGGTTTATCTAAAACAGTATCATCAATACTGACTATAAGTTTATTATTATCAATATGTTGAATTGCTTCTTGATATAGGTCGTGAGGTGTGTAGTCTTCACGCTCTAGAAAGCGATTTACACTATCATGCGAGATGTTATAAGTCTCGGCAAGTTGTGTGCAGCTAATAGAGTTCGGTTCTGTCATGAGAAAGCCCATATAAATGGGTAGAGTACAAGTTGCCGTAGAAGCATGTTTAATTCGTCTGATCACAGATACTTTATAAAGCATTTTAATACTTTTTTGAATCTGTCAATGCGTAAGTCCTAGTAGTTATGAAACTGTCCCAATGATCACTTGCAATTCGGGTGTAGTGAATACCTAATTGTTTAAGCTTTGTCTTCAATCGTTGAACTGTAGCTAAGTCTCTTTTACCCCAAACATAAGCAACAATCTCACCTGTTTCTCGATGGTCGGCGTAAATAAGCCATTGTTTATTATTTTTATTTCCCACAAAAGTCCAAAACTCATCAACTTCAAGAGACTCATAATGACTTTGTTTAGGCTGAATTTGGTAGGTCGATTCGGTTAAAGTACGTAAAACTTTACCGATACTGATTCGCTCAACTTCAGCGATATCTCGTATACCACTACCTCTGACCATCAACTGTAATATTTTTCGAGTAATGCCTGAATTACATCCTAGATAGCTCAGAGCATGGTCACCAATAAACTGACGTTTACAGTCTTTGCACTGATAGTTTTGTTTCCCATCTACTTTGATGCCATTTTTCTTTATACTGTCACCGAGGCAGGTTGGACATTTGATTTCTAGAGTTATTCGCATTTCTCTATTTTATCAAAATTCAACCTGCTTTGTTTCAGCATACTTTTTGAAACACCACCAAAAAAATAAATTGGTCAGCATTTGCTGACCAATTTAAATTATCTTAATTTATAAAATTAGACTTCTTCACTCTGGTTGGTCACCCGCAATACTTCTTCCAGTGTGGTTTTACCAGCTAACACTTTCAATAAACCATCATCACGAATTGAGCCTGCGTAACGGCGTGCATGGTTTTCCAGTTCATATTCAGCAGCATTACCATGAATCAGACGGCGTAATGGTTCATCGACAGGGACAATTTCATAAATTGCAGTTCTGCCACTAAAGCCGACATGAGAGCATTGCTCACAACCATGCGGTTCAGGCAACTGCATATATTCATCAACTTTGAGATGTTGGAACACTTGTCGCTCAAAATCATCTGCTTTTCGCCAAGTCACGCAATGTGGACACAAGGTACGAACAAGACGTTGTGCAATGACACCTATCAAAGAACTTGCCAACAAGAATGGTTCGATCCCCATATCTTTTAAACGTGTTACCGCACCAATTGCTGTATTGGTATGCAGCGTTGATAAGACTAAGTGCCCTGTTAAAGATGCTTGTACCGCAATTTCAGCAGTTTCAAGATCACGAATCTCCCCCACCATCACCACATCTGGATCTTGGCGTAGCATCGCTTTTAATGCACGTGCAAAGGTCATATCGACTTTAGTATTGACCTGGGTTTGACCAATCCCTTCCAATTGATATTCAATCGGATCTTCGGCAGTCAAAATATTACGTGTATTGTCATTAAGATCAGACAATGCAGCATATAAAGTTGTGGTTTTACCCGAACCTGTAGGACCTGTAACTAAAATAATGCCATGTGGTCGATGTACCAATTGCGTTAAACGTTCATAGTCATTTTTCATTAAACCAAGATGAGTCATATTTAAACGCCCAGCTTGCTTGTCTAGTAAACGCATTACCACTCGTTCACCATGCGAAGACGGTAAAGTCGATACACGCACATCCACTTCACGTCCCGCTAAACGTAATGAAATACGCCCATCTTGTGGAACACGCTTTTCAGTAATATCCAGTTTCGCCATGACTTTAATACGTGATACCAATAATGGCGCAAGCTCACGGCGTGGCTGTACAATTTCACGCAGTTGACCATCGACACGTAAACGTACCGAAAGTTTTTTCTCAAACGCTTCAATATGAATATCAGATGCGCTGACACGAATCGCTTCAGACAATAAGGCATTAATTAAGCGAACAATTGGCGCATCATCCTCTTGATCCATCAAGTCTTCAGCTTCAGGCACTTGGTCTGCCAAACTTAATAAATCTGGATGATCTTCTAGACCCGCAGCCACTTGTTGTGACTCACCTGTATCCCCTGCATAACTCGAACTCAATAGAGCATGGAACTCTTGATCAGTACATAATTGATCGTGAGCCGATTTACCCAAAATTCGACGTGCTTCCTGCAAAGCAATACGCGCGGTGTCCTTCCGTCGCACAATAAAAATTTGATCACCTTCATAACGTAATAAAACGCCATGTCGTTTAGCAAAACTATAAGGAATTTGTATTTGTTTAAGTATTTGCATCACACAAATAATGATAAAAGAAAACAGTGAGTGTACTCTAAGCAGATTACAGCGTGAAGTCTGTTTAGCATACTCACACAGGAATTTTGCATCTTGTCTCAAAATAATCAATATCAAGCTCCACATGCCAACGAATTGAAATGGTGGGGCGAACAACAATTTGAAATTCAACAAGCCAAAGCTTGGCAATTTGGTTCATTATTATTTCGTCTGACACGTGGCATTAAAGAATGGCGCTTGGAATATCATCGCCCTCAATCTCAACATGATTACGAACAGCAATGGCATGTCTTGAATGACACGATTTTTGCAATGCCACAACCTGCAAAGATCGAACGTTATATGTTCCATAACACCCATAGTACTTTTCACTTAATGCCCCGTTTAGCAGATCGCTCTGTGGTGATTAAACCCGTTGATCCGATTTATATTCCTGCTGGACAACGTGGAACTTTATATATTAGTACACCACTATGGATTGCAGGTTTAGTGGATGGACTCAATGAACCTCTATTTGATATTCCTGTGATCCAACCGAAAGACACATGGTTCGGTAAAGATCCTCAGCACGGAGAGATTTGTTACGCGACCTCTGTAGATGGCCGCACAGATTTAAATCTATTAAAACCACGTGCTTTTCGCGCAGTCACTCCAATTGAATTCCACAATACTAGCCAACACCAATTACGCTTTGATCGTATGAATGTTCCTGTTCCTGCTCTCCCCCTTTTCTATAGTGAAAGTACAGGTCGTTTATGGACTTCCCAAATCAAAGTCTATTATGAAGGTACGGATCATCCAGCACGTATTCGGATTGAGAATAAAACCCCAACTCAAGCGGGTGAGGTTATCTATGTACATCCTCCTCGTGCGCCTGGAAGTACATTATTCAATATGTTTGATTCATTTTTTTAAGAGGTTGCTATGCCTGATTCGAATATTCCAAAGGATGTTGCTAGCAGTCTCGCCAGTATTTTCACCAATATTAACTTCGAACGTTTAAGCGAAATCGTTGTTGCGATTATTTTAGCGTTTATTGGTTTTGTAATCGCAAGACTAGTATCGAATGCCTTCATCCGTACAATTGGAAATCGTTTTAATGCCCATCAACGCTTACTATGGCGTCGAGGGATTTTTTATTTTATTTTCCTGTTATTTATTATGACCAGCTTAAGAGAAGCTGGATTTAAACTCAGCGTGTTCTTGGGTGCGGCAGGGATTCTGACCGTTGCTTTAGGTTTTGCATCACAGACATCAGCAACCAACTTGATCAGTGGTTTATTTTTGATCGGCGAAGGTTCATTTGAAGTTGGTGATACGATTCAGATTACCTTAATTCGCGGACAAACTATTGAAGGACAAGTCATTTCAATTGACCTCCTCTCAGTTAAATTGCTGACACTAGATAATGTGTATATTCGCCTACCAAACGAACAATTGATTCGAACACCCGTCATGAATTTATCAAAATATCCAATACGGCGTATTCCAATTACATTGGCGATCAATTTCCATGAAGACATTATCAAAGTACGACAAGTACTTTTAGATGTTGCCGCTAAATATCCTTTGGTCATGGATGATCCGAAAGCAACCGTTACTGTAACAGCATTTAGGGAGTCATCGATTGAACTTCTCTTTGCGGTATGGTGTAGACAGGAAAATGCATTGAAAGTTCGCGATGAAATGCAAGAACGTGTACGCAATGGTTTCTTAGAAAATCAAATTGAGATTCCTGTACCTAAAATGGGCTTGATTGACCGACCTATCCCACTTGATGATGATGAGCTTGATCAATATGCCCATCAGAAAGAACTTAAAAAAGAGCAGAAAGAGAGTTGATTAACCCTCTTTCTGATTTTCCTCAAGCGCAGGTGGTAGCGGTGCAAGATAGGCAATCACCAGCATGACCGCACCCGAACCAATAAATGAGATCACGCGTGTCAATGTACCGCTTTGCGATAAGTCCAGCAGTAATAATTTAGCCACCACAATACCCAACAACGCAGCACCCACAAACCAGATTTGGCGGATATGACGGCGACTGGAAAAAGTCATCAGGATAAATGCCAGAATCACCCATAATAAAGTCAGGCTGAGTTGCACATCACCATTTGACCAAATGTCCAATCCCCACAATGGCGTACCCAGATAATGATGCATGGCACGAACCACCACGCTGCTCAACACCAATAAACCAATTAAAATGGTGGTAACTTTAAAGCCCCATTCTACGGATTGCTCAACGCTAAAATCGTGATGATAAATAATCCAGATCATCCCCATAAACATCAGCAAGGATAGAATATCCGTGAAGTTCAGCAACGGTAAAAAATAATATTGCTCAGCAGAATAGGCATCCAGACTGACCAGCACTAGCCACAACAGGGTCAGGCACCAGACGGGAAGCTGATGCAGTAACTGTGTCCTATTCGTTTGAAATAACCAAATACCGTAGATGATAGGAGCGATGGCAAGTGCAAGGATTGGCATCACAGGGAAAATAGCTAAACCAACACTTGCCAGACTCAACCAAAGCAAGGTAGACCAAATCGCCAGATATGCTTTTGAAGAAGTGAATTTTAAGGTCATCAGCATGATCGCCAATACAACCGAAGCTACGGCAAAGCTGAACTGGCTTAAACCATTCGGCCAATGCCAGACAGAGTACACATTTGCAGCGAAGCTTTCCCCATAGAGCAACAATAACAGGCCACCCAATAGAATCAGTTGCACATTTCCCCACTGTAATTGTGATTTTAAATGAACAGCAAGGCTAAACCCAGCCATCAACACTACCGCAATCGCTAAATAAGAACTCAGTCCATATTGCCGCCACTGCATCAACTCAACGCCAGCGACTGCACCTGCATACATCCCCAATGCTAAAAAAATTCCACTGAGCATTCGAGCACTAAAGTATTTTTCAACTTGTTGATAATTTAATAAATAGTAAGCTGAAATAAACTGAGCGATTGCATAGATGACTGTACTGAGTATCGGAAAGTGGTCATTTGACCAAACTTGGAAAATGAGTGCTACTGAACTTAACAGCACCAATACAACACCCATATAACGACTTAAACGATAACGTTCAGTTACTCCCCAGACAATTAATGCTGTACCTTGAATCACCCAACCCGTTGAAGTCCAATGTGCCCCTTTAGCCAATGGAAAAATTAATGCAGTAAAAACCACTGCAAGAATAAAGAAACTTTTTGCCAAGATAGATAATTGTGGATGCCGACGTTTAATCCATAGATTTAATGCGATATACACAATGGCTAATGCAACAGCTCCCCATGTTAATGCTTGAGTCGAGTTATGCATTAAATATGCATGCAGGGAAAAACCAAGTACAGGAACACTAAAAATAAGCCCAACATCTAAGATAGGCTGTAGACGTTGACGACTTTGAGGAATTGTCTGATCGATGCTTGTATCTTGAGTTTGTGTCCGTAACATTAGTTGGCTATAGCGAATGCTTAACCAAATAAATAAAGCAATATGCAGCCATAAGATCATATCCAAGGTGTCAAACTGATATGTTTTTGCATAGATTCCAATCGTTGCGCCACCAATAAACATGGTGGCAAAAAATGCGATTTGATGCAAAATTTTCCATGGCTGAATAAAATTAACGGCAGCAACAGCTAAATTAATTACAAAGTAATAGCCAAATAAGAAAATCACGTCAGGATGATTTTGTGGAATCACCAGTGGTGCAAGATATGCCATGCTCAAAGCTAACATCGCTAAATACAAGGCTTGCTGTTTTAAACTAAGATAGACCGTCGCTAATAATAGAATTACAAATAAAATACTCGCTGTACTTAAGCTAGCAATCACGGCGAAATGATGCGAGAAAATCAAGGTCAAAAAAACGACTGCTAAACCCACGCCTTGTAAAGCTACAGCAAATAATTGGTTTTTCTTTTGTAGTAAATAACCTGCAATGGTCGTGATAACACCAGCAACAGCAATAAAACTCAGTTTTACCCCCAAGCTCAATTGCCAATGCTCGCTAGCAAAGCGTAACAGTAACACCACGCCAACCATTAATATTGCAACTGCAACGCGTAAAATTGGATTGCCATGCATCATCCAATCAAGTGCAGGTTGCCACCATGATACTGTTTGAGTTGTTGCTTGATGCTCAAAATCAACAGCTGACTGACTATTTTGATTTGGTATCGCCTGATAATCAGCTTTCATCCACGCAGGATGTTGTTCAAAAACTGGTGTCTGAGTTTCTGTCTTCTTGGCTTCATCAAGATACCGTTCAATATTTTGGGCGTTGATCTTTTGCTGAGCTAAAGCCTCAATGTCAGTCTCTACATTTGCATATTGTTCTAAATGAGTCAGTCGAGTTTGAAATGCACTGATCGTTTGGATTAAACATAGCATTAATACCAATAATGCACCGCCAGCTAACCACATCCACGTATTGGCGTAAGCAAAAAGTGCCACGAGTGCCGCAGCATAAATAATAATTTTTTGCCCATTTATATTCGCTGATTGTGCAAAAAAACTTGGCGCGGCCTGCTCTAGCTGGCGTAAGCGCTGATGAATTTCTGAAATAACGTGCACAATAACAACAGTTAATCCAATTGTTGCAGCAATAATCGCTCGATGCCATTGAAATGCAATTGCGCAAGCAAGCAGCACAGTCAAAGCAACTAAAACGATAATAATTCCCTGTTTATTTTTTTTATACATAGACTTAGATCAATTATGACAGCTTCATTTAAGTTATCTTACTTGATCACTTGATAAGCAGCCATTTTTACATACAAAATACTGCAATTATTTAACGCGACACAGTTTGCCACTGCTCTACAAGACAACAAGGACAGCCACTACTTTTTCACGTAAAATGGCATTTAGTTCATAATAAGGATTTGCATAATGCCACCTTTTGTCTTGGTTGACGGGTCTTATTTTTTATTTCGTGCTTTTCACGCTTTACCGCCATTAACAACCTCTACAGGTTTACACACCAACGCAATCCGTGGCGCAATTTCAGCAATTCAAAAGTTAATGCGTCGTACTCAGCCTACTCATATGGCTGTGATTTTTGATACACCAGAACCAACTTTCCGCCACAAATTATCACCCATTTATAAAGGTGATCGCCCAAGCATGCCTGAGGAATTATCTCAACAAATTCCCTATCTACATGCATTAATCAAAGCTCAAGGAATT
This sequence comes from Acinetobacter sp. 5862, assembly GCF_024494585.1. Classification (NCBI taxonomy): domain Bacteria; kingdom Pseudomonadati; phylum Pseudomonadota; class Gammaproteobacteria; order Moraxellales; family Moraxellaceae; genus Acinetobacter; species Acinetobacter sp. 5862. The sequence goes on along the minus strand of NZ_JANHGP010000026.1, from coordinate 49,475 downwards.
CCTCTGTATAGCCTGCCAGGTGCGGAAGCTGATGATATTATTGGCACACTCACTAAACGTGCATTGGCTGAAGGTCACCATGTCTTGATCTCAACAGGTGACAAAGACATGGCACAATTGGTTAATGAACACGTTAAACTCGAAGATAGTTTTAAAGAACGTGTGTTAGATGAAGCTGGGGTACTAGAAAAATTTGGGGTACATCCAAATCAAATTATTGATTATCTCACCCTGATGGGAGATGCTTCTGACGGTATTATGGGAGTGCCAGGTGTCGGCGCAAAAACTGCCGCAAAACTACTGACTGAATATGGTTCATTAAATAATATTATTGCCAATGTTGATCAACTGAAAGGCAAAATCAGCCAAAATATTAAAGACAATTTAGAGAATATTAAGATTGACCATCAACTGGCCAGTATTGTCTGTGATCTAGATTTAGCTTTAGATTGGCATGATTTAAAACTAAGCAATCCAAATGTAGATCAATTACGTGACCTCTATACAGAACTAGAATTCCGTAACCAATTACAATCTTTAGACCATCCCAACAATCCAAATAATTCAGCTTACCAACAAACATCTCAAAGTATTGTCAAAGCCGAACAGAAAGTTGAGCAGGTGGTCACTGAGGATCATGCCAACCTTTCCAGTCAAGATGATCAACTTGGAACTGCAACCTATCACACTGTATTAACCCAAGATGCTTGGGATGCTTTATTTCAACGTATGCAGCATGCTGATCATTTTGCAATTGATACTGAAACTACAAATCTAGATTATCGTGTTGCTGAGTTAGTCGGCTTCTCAATCGCATTCAATGCTCATGATGCTTACTATGTACCTGTTGCACATGACTATGAAGGCGCGCCTGTTCAACTCAACCGTGAAACATTATTAGCTCAGATCAAACCAATTTTAGAAAATGAGCAAATCAAGAAAATTGGTCATCACTTAAAATATGATGCGCATATTTTTGCTAATCACGGTATCACGATTCAAGGCTGGTATTTCGATACTATGCTTGCCTCGTATGTACTCAATGCAGCGGCAACCCGTCATGGGATGGATGATGTAGCACGTGTTTATCTGAGCCATTTGACCACCACTTTTGAACAAATCGCAGGTAAAGGCGTAAAGCAAAAAACCTTTAATCAGATTGAATTAGAAATAGCGGCACATTATGCTGCTGAAGATGCACATGTCACTTATCGTCTTTATGAAGTATTAAAAGCAAAACTTCAAAGCCATCCTGAGCTTGTTCATATTCTACATAACATTGAAATGCCTGTAGCACGTGTGCTTACAGGTATGGAAGAAGATGGAATTAAACTGGATCATCAATTTTTGGATCAACTCAGTGTTGAGTTCTCTGAAACGATTCAAACTTTAGAAAACCAAGCAACTGAATTAGCAGGTGAAGCCTTTAATATCGCATCACCTAAACAAGTGGGTGAAGTCCTATTTGATAAGCTTGGACTGAAAGGTGGTAAGAAAACTGCCACGGGTCAATACAGCACCAGTGAAAGTATTTTAGAGAAAATCGAACATCCTTTAGCTGAAGTTATTTTAGAACATCGTGGATTAGCAAAACTTAAAAACACCTATACTGATCGCTTGATCGAGCAATCACATGATGCAACGCATCGTGTACATACCAGTTATCACCAAGCACTCACGGCAACTGGGCGTTTATCTTCCACTGATCCAAATTTGCAAAATATTCCAATTCGTACACCAATTGGTCGTCAGATTCGTAAAGCCTTTATTGCACCTGAAGGTCGTGTATTACTCGCAGCCGATTATTCGCAAATTGAACTGCGTTTGATGGCACATTTTTCGCAAGATGATGCGTTAGTCCATGCTTTCCAACAAGGTCAAGATGTACACCGTCGTACAGCATCAGAAGTCTTGGGAATTGCGATTGAAGATGTCACTCATGATCAACGTCGACAAGCTAAAGCCGTTAACTTTGGTCTACTCTATGGAATGTCTGAGTTTGGGCTTACTCGTCAACTGGGCTTTACACGCGAAGAATCTCGTAGCTATATTGCACGCTATTTCCAACGCTATCCGGGCGTACTCGACTATATGGAACGTACCCGTCAGATTGCACGTGAACAAGGCTTTGTTGAAACTATTTTAGGTCGTCGTCTGTATACACCCGACATTATGGCAACCAATAAAATGATTAAGCAGGCAGCCGAACGCGCAGCAATCAATGCACCATTGCAAGGAAGTGCTGCTGATATCATTAAACTTGCCATGATTGCAGTTGATAGAGTCCTGCCAAAAGATCAGGCTAAGCTGTTATTACAAGTTCACGATGAATTGGTCTTTGAAGCAGATGTCGCTATTGCAGATGAACTTTCAAAACAAATTGCTGAAGTGATGCAGTCTGTATTAGAAATTTCAGTGCCATTTGTGGTTGAAGTTGGACAAGGTCTTAACTGGGATGCTGCTCACTAAAATAATGTAAATAAAAAAGGGACTGTATCAACTACAGTCCCTTTTTTATTTTGAAGCAGATTAAAGACCTGTTAAAAGAACTTTAGCCGCTTCATTCATTAAGATCTCAGCAATATATAAAGCTAAGAAAGCCAAAATTGGAGATAAATCAATCATCCCCATATTCGGTAACAGACGACGAAATGGTGCAAGTAGAGGTTCTGCAAGCTCCTGAATCACTTCAATATAAGGTGACCGTGACTGCGTAAACATCACCACCCAACTCAAAATGATGGTTGCAAAAATCAAATAACGACAGAAACGAATTAAATCTTGGATCATCGTCACAAATGTCGTGATCACAAGATACACCGCACTATGTGGCATTTGTCCTGACAAATACATCAACCCAAAAATTTTCAGTAAGTACAATACCACCAACAAAGCAACTGCGGCTAAATTGACACGCCCCTTACCTAAAGTGGGAAAAATACGGCTAAAAACATCCACAATCTTGGTCGCTTTCACGGTTGAAAGGACCACTGGATTGTATGGACTGACTGCCGCTAATTGCATTAAAAAACGGAAAAAGATCAATAAAATTGCAACATTGATCAAAACACCAAAAATTAGCGCAGAACTTGCACCCATAATTGTCTTATCCTACTTAAACCGATTTAGTCTTGTCACTCAACTCTTGTGCAAGCTCTTGGCTACGCTTCTGAGCTGCTGCAAGCGCTGCTTGAATATTTTGTGAAATCTGCGCACGATCAAACACTTCTAAAGCTGCTTGTGTTGTACCATTTGGAGACGTCACATTTTTACGTAATTCTGTTGGAGAATTTGAGCTAGTAATCGCCATTTGTGCCGCACCCAACGCTGTTTGCAGGGTCAATGCCGTCGCGACTTTCTCATCTAAGCCCAAGTTTTTACCTGCACGAATCATACTTTCCATCAAGTAAAAGAAATAGGCTGGACCAGAACCAGAGACTGCTGTTACTGCATCAATTTGCGCTTCATTGTCTACCCAAATGGTTAAACCTGTCGCAGCCAAAATTTGACTGGTTAATTCACGATCTTGGGCATTTACTGCTTCAGATGCATAAATACCATGTGCACCCGTTTGTACCAATGCTGGCGTGTTCGGCATGACACGAACAATACGCTGACTACCGCCAATTAAATCTGAAATCGTTTGAATTTCGGCACCCGCAATAATTGAGATCACGAGTTTATCTGACAATAAACCTTTTAATGGTTGTAATACCGTTGCCAAAACTTGGGGTTTAACCGCTAATACCACAACGTCCGCATTTTTAATTGCGTCCACATTATCTGTTGTGGTTTGAATATTTTTTTCTTCTAAGATGTGACGAATTTGTTCAACTGGATCAGAAACGGTAATGCGGGTCGTCGGTAAACCACGAGAAAGTAGCCCACCAATCAAGGCTTGCGCCATGTTACCACCACCAATAAAACAAATATTTTGATTCAATGTTGTCGCCATGTCCTACTCATCATATGAAAAAGACTGCTGAAAAAAGTCATTGCAGTCAGAAATTAAACTTGGTTGCCAACCGCCCTGCTCTAAATAATCAGATTGCGCCAACCAAAAACCCTTTGGGCTAAAAACCCCAAGCATAACATTATCTACGACCAATATTTGAATTGTATGACGTAACCAAGGCAAAATCTGTGCATCTTGAATGGCTTTTTTCAGTGGCCAATGTCCAACGCGACCATAGAGATGAATTTTTTCCCCCCCTAGGCGTTTCAGTAGCTTTAACTCTCGCCCTAAAAGCTGGGATGAAAATCCAATCGCTTGAGATTCGATTTTAAACGTTCCAGCCGCAACTTTGATCGTTTCACCCATCTCATATCGCTCTAATAATGTAGGCAGAATGGTAGATTGTTTTTCTGCATATAATTGGTTGTGAGTTAAACGATATAATTTTTTCTGATAGCGAACAAAATAGTGTTGATTGATATGTAAAATTGCCTGAGCATCTGGCTTTGCTAGAATAACCTCTTGTTGTAAGCGTTGTACCATATCGTAGCTTGGACGATATTGATCTTTACCTTTTACCCAAGCGGACAGTAATTGACGTTGTCGTGCATCCGATAATTCCAACAAACAAGTTAAATCCATCTCATTCTCAGTTGCACATAATTTCCAATCACTTTGCAGCACATCATCTAAAATTTCTGCAGCATCTTGCATCAGATAACTCGTTCGTGACACAGCTGACTGCATTTTAGGGAAGCGATTTTCTAATACAGGCCATAACTCTTCTCGACACCATGCCCGATCATAGTGCGTATCGTGATTGGTGAGATCAGTCACATAATCAAAACCCAGTTGCTGTGACCATTGCTCAATTTGCTCACGACTCAGATCTAAAAATGGTCGCCAAATGGTCATCTCTTGCCGAACATCAATTTGCTGCATCGCTGCCAAACCATTGACACCTGCACCAGAAAATAATCGTAATAACAGCGTTTCCGCTTGATCTTGCTGATGATGCCCAAGTACTAAAATGTCATTCTCAGTTAAATGTCTACAATAAGCTTGATAGCGCGCATCTCGTGCTTGTTGCTCTAGATTACCTGACCCGACTGAGACTTTTTGCAAAGCACAAGGAATCTTTAGCGCATCAGCGTGTTTTTGTACTAAATTGCCCCATTCTTCACTCATCGATTGAAGTTGATGATCAATATATATCGCGCGGGTTCGGGTGGGGAAAAGTTCAGACATCAGATACAGCAACAGCATGGAATCCATGCCGCCGCTGCACCCAATTAAGAATTGAGTTTGTTCAGAAAAATGCTGAGTTTGTGCTAAGACACGATGCCTAAATTGCTGCTGCCAAACTTCATTAAACGTTGATAACGTGCATCGCATCGTTCTTGTGCATCCATCGGTTGCAATTCATTTAAGGCTTGTTTTAACACATCTTTCAAATCATGCATGACTTTTTCAGGTTGTAAGTGAGCACCCTCACCCTCATCCACCACATACTCAACAATACCTAAAGCTTTCAGCTTGTCGGCAGTTAATGCGAGCGCTTCACTGGCTTGTGCAGCTTTGTCCGCTGTTTTCCATAAAATCGAAGCACAGCCTTCAGGTGAAATGACTGAGTAAATACTATGCGATAGCATAATCACGCGGTCAGCGACACCAATACCAAGTGCCCCGCCAGAACCGCCTTCACCAAGTACAGTCGCAATCACAGGTACTTTTAAACTAGAAAGCTGCGCTAAACTTGTTGCAATCGCTTCTGCTTGACCACGCTCTTCAGCACCTACACCAGGATACGCTCCCATGGTATCGACAAAAGTAAATACTGGAAGATTAAAACGTTCAGCCATATCAAGTAAACGCTGTGATTTACGATAACCTTCTGGATTACACATACCGAAGTTATGTTGTAATTTTTCACGCGTACTGCGACCACGATGTTGACCAACCACCATCACTGGCTGCCCATCGAAACGAGCTAAACCGCCAATCATAGCACCATCGTCACCATATAAACGGTCACCATGAAGAGCATCAAATTCAGTAAAGATTTCACTGACATAATCTAGAAATTGCGGACGTTCAGGATGTCGTGCAATTTGAACCGTAGCCCAAGCCTTGGACTGAGTCGCTTTATTTTTCATAAGTCGTAGATAATCCCTAACAAGGATATATTGTTAATCAACAAAATTGTCTGACTGAATATTTAACTCAATGTCCCAATTCTTAAACTGCACTTGCTCATCATGCAAATCAGCAACCAATAAAGGCCATTGTTTAGCATCGCCAGAAACGCTGAGTTGCCATTGTTGACCATTTACAACACTCAGTTCAATGGCAGGAAGCATCTGATCACTACGACTATGGTTCAGCAAAACAGCGAGACGAAGCAACAAGCAGAGATACAATAAATGACTACCACCAACTTTTAGAACGTCATTTTTTGCATCAGCCCGTAACTTACGACGATGATGTGAAACTAAATGAGATAGATGATTTTGATCAATTTGTGAAAAACCGGGAATATCGGAGTGCTGTAATAAATATGCACCATGACGATGGTAGCCACCATGGCTAATTGCTAAACCGATTTCATGCAAATAAGCTGCACGACGCAGTAAGTCACTGTCTTCAGTCGTTAAATTTAAAGCATCCGCGACGCCATCAAATAACTGTTGTGCTGTATTTACGACACGTTCCGCTTGCTTTGGGTCTGCATTATAACGTCCCATTAAGGCTTGCACACTTCGGTCACGTATATCTTCATGTTTGAAGCGACCAAGTAAGTCATACATCACGCCTTCACGTAAAGCACCATCAGAATATGCCAATTTATCAAGCTCTAAAACTTCAAAAATGGCATATAAAATCGCAAGACCTGCTGGCAAAACTGCTCGTCGATCTTCACGTAGACCTTCAAAATCAATTTCAGAAATATGTTTAAATTTGAGCAAACGATCTTTTAACTTATATAAGCCTTCGCGAGTTAAATTTTCTTGTTCATCGCTCAAACCAAGATTTACAGTAATTTGACGACAAGCTTTGATTGTTCCACTTGAGCCAACAACAGTATCCCAACCTTCTGCTTTATAGGTATTTGCAATCGCAGAGAGTTCTTTACGCGCTGCGACAACAGCTTTATCAAAAGCCTTGCTTGAAATCTCACCATCAGCAAAATAAGCTTTACTGTAAGCGACACAACCCATTTGCAACGATTCAGTGTGTAGCGGTTCAAACTCTTCGCCAATGATGAACTCTGTTGAACCACCACCAATATCAATCACTAAACGTCGACCACCATTGGCCATCGTGTGTGAAACGCCTAAATAAATCAGACGTGCTTCTTCACGTCCAGCAATAATCTCAATGGGTTTTGGTAAAATTTCAGCTGCTTTTTGAATAAATTCATGACCATTTTTTGCTTGTCTTAAAGCATTTGTCGCCACAATTCTTAACCGATTTGCTTGAACAGAGCTTAAACGACCTACAAAACGAGCCAAACACGCAAGTCCACGCTGTTGCGCAGCTTCAGTTAAATTTTTATTTTCATCCAGCCCAGCTGCTAATTGTACTTTTTCTGACATTGAAGCAACTTTTTTCACTTCACCGTGATCAACACGAGCAATCGCCAAGTGGAAACTATTCGACCCCATATCAATTGCAGCAAGTAATTCTTCATCAATCAGAAAATCAGACATTATTTATATAAACCTATGCTCAATTCACGCATTAGAGTAATTCACACGCCAATAATTTTAAAGTCATTTTAAGCAATAATAGGTGCGTATTTTTGCTTTTAAGCTATAAATGATTGTAGAAGCCGATAATCAACATCGTGAGCATCCATTAGACTTTTCATTTTGAAACTTGAATAATCAGAACAAACCCTTACATTGAATAAAGTAGCAATGTAATATTCATGCTGATGATGAACGAATTTGCACTTTATTTATTAAATTTGGAGTAACCTTATGTCTGCGACTATTGTTAATACAACTGATGAAAACTTCCAAGCAGATGTTTTAGATGCTGAAACTCCTGTACTTGTTGACTTCTGGGCTGGTTGGTGTGCGCCATGTAAAGCCATTGCACCAGTGCTTGAAGATCTTTCAAATGAATATGCAGGAAAAGTCAAAATCGTTAAAGTTGACGTGACTGCATGTGAAGACACTGCTGTGAAGTACAACATTCGTAACATTCCAGCATTATTAATGTTTAAAAATGGCGAAGTTGTTGCTCAACAAGTCGGTGCAGCGCCTCGTTCTAAACTTGCAGCATTTATTGATCAAAATATCTAATCAGATTTTGACCGTATAAATAAGAGAAATACGTCTAAATTAAGCGACGTATTTCTCAGTAAAAATTGACAAATTTCTTAGTTTCGCTTATATTCTTGGATCAAGAAGCTTTGAATGGAATCTACTTCATCGCGTTTCTTACAAGACACAAACATAAGATCGCCGCTCGGCAATAATAATTGTTTTCACATTTCTCTCTGAAACAATGAACCAGACTACTGAATTGTGGTTGTGTAACTATACAATTACATCAGCATGTATGTATGCGGTCGATTTTTTATTCTTTCCAAACACTCCTCCACTTATTCCATTCTGTCTGACCACTTATGAACTTAACTGAACTCAAGAAAAAACCCATTGGCGAACTCATTAAAATTGCGGAGTTTATGGGCCTTGAAGGCATGGCACGTAACCGTAAACAAGATATTATTTTTGCCATTTTAAAACGCCATGCCATGAATGGCGAAGAAATTTTTGGTGATGGTGTTCTCGAAATTCTTTCAGATGGTTTTGGCTTTTTACGCTCTGCTGCTGGTTCATATTTAGCAGGTCCAGATGATATCTATGTCAGCCCATCTCAAATTCGCCGTTTTAACTTACGCACAGGCGATACCATTACAGGTACTATTCGCCCACCAAAAGAAGGCGAACGTTACTTTGCATTACTCAAAGTTAATCAAATTAACTATGACACACCTGAGAACTCACGTAATAAAATTTTATTTGAGAACTTAACTCCTCTCTTTCCAACAGAACAACTGATTATGGAATTGGGCAACGGTACAACTGAAGATCTCACAGCTCGTGTGGTCGATTTGGTTGCTCCGATTGGTAAAGGTCAGCGTTCTATTATTGTTGCACCGCCTAAAGCGGGTAAAACAATGCTATTACAAAACATTGCTCAATCCATTGTGCGTAATAATCCCGAAGTGTTCTTAATCGTACTTTTGATTGACGAACGTCCTGAAGAAGTTACAGAAATGGAACGTACTGTTCGCGGTGAAGTTGTGGCATCAACATTTGATGAAGCACCTGCTCGCCATGTTCAGGTCGCAGAAATGGTGATTGAGAAAGCAAAACGTTTAGTTGAGCATAAAAAAGACGTTGTGATTTTACTTGACTCAATTACTCGTCTTGCGCGTGCCTACAACACTGTGATCCCATCATCAGGTAAGGTATTAACCGGTGGTGTCGATGCTCATGCATTAGAACGCCCTAAACGTTTCTTCGGTGCTGCACGTAACATCGAAGAAGGTGGTTCTCTGACCATCATTTCAACTGCTTTGATCGAAACAGGCAGTAAAATGGATGATGTGATTTACGAAGAATTTAAAGGTACAGGTAACCAAGAAATTACGCTTGATCGCCGTATTGCAGAGAAACGTGTATTCCCTGCAATGAATATCAAAAAATCTGGAACTCGTCGTGAAGAGCGCCTAATGAGCGAAGAAAATCTACGTAAAGTTTGGATTTTACGCAAATTGCTTCACCCTATGGATGAACTTGCTGCAATGGAATTCTTATTAGATCGTATGAAAGAAACCAAAACTAATGATGACTTCTTTGATCAAATGAAACGTAAAGCATCGACATAAGATAATTGCATTAAAAAAGGCTACCTTTATGGTAGCCTTTTTTATTTGGTTGACAAACTTACATAATATTTACAGATTATTTTAAAATTCCAATAAAACAATAAACCTTTGTTTTTAATAAATTTAAAATTAATTTCAATAAAAAAAACAATAAAATACCGATTTTAATTTTAATTTCCATAGTTTTTTTCTATCAAAAAATAGACAAATTCTGCCCTTTTTTGTCGTTTTGTTGGACAGAACAGTAGTAATTCATGATCTGCTTTGATAGGATAGCAGCAGACCAGTTAGGCTGCTCCCTGCGTTGTTACCTAAAGCGTTTAGGAATAATAAAAGCACAAACAGACTAACTCTAGGTTTTTTTTAATCTCACAATTTTATGAGAGTGATGCCATGTTATTCAAAAAATTCGCTGTTGCTGCTGCTATTGCTACTACTTTAGCTTTCGTTGGTTGCTCTAAGAAAGAAGAAGCTCCTGCTGCTGATGCTAACGCTGCTGCGTCTGAAGCTGTAGCTGCTGCTTCTGAAGCTACTACTGCTGTTGAAGCTGCTGCTTCTGACGTTGCTGCTGCTGCTTCTGACGTTGCTGCTGCTGCTTCTGACGTTGCTGCTTCTGAAGCTGCTCCAGCTTCTGCTGCTCAATAATCTAATATTTTTAGATTATCAAAAAGAGAACCATTATAGGTTCTCTTTTTTTTACGCCTAGATTTTTAATCAAATAAAAATATCACTATAAAAAAAGCAGATCAATCGATCTGCTCATTTCCAACGCGCTGTCTAAATTTTTGACCCGCTCTAAACGTAACCACTCGGCGGGCAGAAATCGGGATTTCTTCACCCGTTTTTGGATTGCGTCCTGGACGCTCACGTTTATCACGTAATTCAAAATTACCGAAACCAGAAAGTTTGACTTGTTCACCCGCAATTAATGCTTGGCTGATCTCATCAAAAAACAACTCAACCATCTGTTTTGCTTCACGGCGATTTAAGCTAGTAAGCTCACTTAAATGGTCCGCCATCTCTGCTTTTGTTAATGCTGTCATGAGGCCCTCAATGTCGCTTGGTAAGTGTCTTCCAACACTTGAATAATGTTATCCATACCAGATTTAATTTCAGCATCTTCAAGCGTACGTGCTGGATGTTGCCACAACACTGCAAAAGCTAAAGAGCGCTTGCCTTGTTCAACCCCTTGACCCGTATACACATCGAACAACCATGTTGAGTCGAGTAACTCACCACCAGTCTGCTCAATTAAGCGCTGAATATCTCTAACCTCAATATTATCAGAGATTAAAAGCGCAATATCACGTCTAACCGATGGAAAACGTGATAATTCTGTAAAATTAGATACATAAGATTGCAAAACAGCCTGCTGATCCAGTTCTGCCACCCATGTTGTGCCCAAATCGAGTTCATTTTCCAGTGACGGGTGTAAACGCCCCAAGTAACCAATCGACTGTCCATCCACCACAATTTCCGCAGATTGACCTGGATGCAGCCATGCACGCTCAGTACGGACAAATTCAGCCTTTACACGCCCCGCAGCCAGAATTTCTTCCACCTCACCCTTGAAATCAAAGAAATCCATTATCTGTGGTTTTGCATGCCAAGATTCTGGTACACGTGAACCAACCGCAATCAAGGCCAGAGTCGGAATCTGTTTCAGGTCATGAATACTTTGTGCATTTTGATAATCAAAACGTAAGCCCAGTTCAAAGAAACGGACACGCTGCTGCTGACGGTTTAAATTGTACTGGACACAAGGAATCAGGCTGGATAACAAAGTACTACGCATTGCAGCCAAGTCACTTGAAATTGGGTTGGCAAGCATTAATGGCTGTACGTTTGGATTCAATTGCTTCTCAAGTTTTGCATCGGCAAAGCTAAAACTAATCGCTTCTTGGTAACCCAAAGCTGCAATAGTTTGACGTAATTGAGCGATTTCAAAACGATCTTGATATTTCTCCAATGTCACATCAATTTTTGGCAAACTGATCTGAATGTTGTCATAGCCGTGAATACGTGCAACTTCTTCAATCAAGTCTTGATAAATTGCCATATCATAGCGATGTGATGGTGGAACTACGCTCCACTCACCTTCAGCTTTGCTTTCAACCACACAGCCCAACCGTGTTAACGCATCCGCAATAAAATCGCCAGCAACTTGATAACCCAACAACTGGTCTACTTGCGCTTGTTGTAATGTAATCGCTTCACGTTTCGGCAATAAAGCCTCTTGCTCAGCAATCGTAATTGGACCAAATTCTCCACCAGCAAAGGCTTGAATCAGCTCAGAAGCACGGTGCATAGCAATCATCGGCAATTCAAAGTCAACGCCACGTTCGTAGCGCTGTGATGAGTCAGTATGCAAACCGAAACGACGAGCACGCCCTGCAATAGCTAAAGGCGCAAAGAACGCACTTTCGAGGAAGATATCTTGAGTCTCATCAGTTACCGATGAATCCAGCCCGCCCATAATGCCTGCTATTGCCAATACTTTCTGATCATCTGCAATAACCATGATGTCATCTTGCAGTTCAACTTCTTGATCATTGAGCAAAGTCAGTTTTTCTTGTGGCTGCGCTTGGCGCACTTGAATCGAACCTTCGATTTTTGCCAAATCAAAGGCATGCATCGGTTGACCAAGCTCGAGTAATACATAGTTAGTAATATCCACCAAAATACTATGCGTACGAATGCCTGAGCGTGCCAATGCCTGTTCCATCCATTCCGGTGTCGGCGCTTTGACATTGACATTTTTGATAATACGACCCAAATAACGTGGTGTACCTTCCGTGCTAATCGTTACTGCTTTCTCATCTGTGATTGTTGCAGGTACAGACTGGATCTCAGGCTCATTCACCTTTAACTGATTGATCACTGCGATTTCACGGGCAATTCCACGAATACTAAAGCAGTCACCACGGTTTGGTGTGATACTGATATCAATGACATTGTCATCAAGCTTTAAATATTCACGAATATTCATCCCCACTGGTGCATCAGCAGGCAACTCTAACAAACCGTCAATTTTGTCTTCTAAATCAATTTCAGAAGCACCACAGAGCATACCTTGTGATTCAACACCACGGAGCTTGCCTTTTTTAATTTTGAAATCACCTGGCAATACTGCACCGATCGTTGCAACAGGAGCCTTCATGCCTACACGAACATTTGGCGCACCACAGACAATCTGTAAGGCTTCACCCGAACCAATATTAATCGTGGTCACACGTAAACGATCCGCATCTGGATGTTGTTCAACCGTAAGGACTTCACCAACAACCACACCAGTAAACGGTTTTGCAACAGGTGCTAACTCATCAACTTCCAAACCCAACATGGTCAATTGATCAGACAATGTATCGCTATCAATTGCTGGATTTACCCAGCTGCGTAACCAATTTTCACTAATTTTCATTTGTATAAACCTTCTTTAATCCTGAAAAATTGTTTAGGCAAATTGGCGTAAGAAACGCACGTCATTTTGGTAGAACATACGCAAATCATTGATGCCATAACGCAACATTGCAAAGCGCTCTACCCCTAGACCAAAGGCAAATCCTTTGTATTTATCAGGATCAATTCCTGCGGCACGCAATACATTTGGATGCACCATGCCACAGCCTAAAACTTCTAACCAACGACCACGTTCATCCATAATATCCACTTCTGCACTTGGCTCTGTAAATGGAAAGTAAGATGGACGGAAACGTACTTTTAAATCTTTTTCAAAGAACTCATTGAGTAGGTTAATCAATAAACCTTTTAACTCAGCAAAGCTGGTATTTTCAGCAACGTACAAACCTTCGATCTGATGGAACATTGGCGAATGGGTTTGATCTGAGTCACAACGATAAACACGGCCAGGACAGACAATACGAATTGGCGGCTGACTGGTTTCCATGGTTCGAATTTGCACGCCCGAAGTATGGGTACGAAGCAAATGGGTTGCATCAAAGTAGAAAGTGTCATGCATGGCACGGGCTGGGTGATGTCCCGGAATATTTAAGGCTTCAAAGTTGTGATAATCATCTTCAACTTCTGGACCATGTGCTATTTGGAAACCTGCTTTAGTAAAGAATTGGCAAATACGCTCTTGTACTTGAGTAACAGGATGAATACTTCCCATGCGCTGACCGCGGCCCGGTAAAGTAATATCAATGGTTTCACTTGCTAATTTTTTTGCAAGTTCAGCTTGTTGTAATGTCTGTTGACGCTCAGTCAAAGCCGTATTGATTGCTTCACGCACAGCGTGAATCGCAGCACCTTGTACTTTTCGCTCTTCAGGATCCATTTTTCCAAGTGCTTTAGACTGCTCTGCGAGCTGGCTTTTCTTCCCTGTAAATTGCACACGAACTTGATCGAGTGCAGCAAGGTCTTGAGCCGCTGCAATGGCAGCAAGCGCTTCAGTGGTCAGGGCTTCCAGTGACATAGTAACTCTCAAAGCAACAAAATATAGAAATATAATAAAACGCTATAGTTTATCAGCTTTTTACCAGTTTGATGAAAATAAACAGCGGTTTAAATAACGTACTTTTGAAAATATAGATGCAAAAATAAAACAACAAGATACCTAAGCAGATCAACTAAAATTTCTGAAAAATTACTCAACAATTGAATAAAATGTATAAGATACCGATATCGTCAATGAGAAAGAATAACGATGGCGCTTGATCAAATCTGGAAACAACAGCTTACACTAGTGACTTATGGCAATGAATATTTAGCAGGAAATCTCAATTTTAGCCGTTGGGTTGAACATCCGATTTTCAATCAAAATCGACTGATTTTTAGAGACTTACTCTCTCAACACCTGTTGGCACAACATTTCCAGATTTGGCTTGAAGGCTTAAAAAAACAAGGTATTAAAAAACTCAGCCTACATTTATCTAGCGTACTGAATGATGAGCAAAATCCAAATGCCAATGTAGAACTGCTTCCCTTTGCGCATTTTATTGTGAGCCATCAAGGCAATAAAAAAACCGCATGGATCTGTGGCCATGAACTGGCTGAATGGGATAACAGTGATCAAGCCTTTGATGCGCCGGCATCTCAACAAACAACACTCCGCCAAGAAGTATTTTGGCGTTATGAGTTGAATGATAAATTCGCTAAAAAAATTGATGTTGACTTACAGAAGGTAAATTGGAATCAGGTTGCCATTGTCTTGGAGAAAGAACTGTTCGATAGTAAATATGCTGAACATTTTCCAGAGCCAGAACAACAAGATTTGCCTTTTTATAGTTATGAAGCTGATCTTACACATCTTTCTAGCAAACAATTAGCATTGATTCCAACAGATTATCCAGCGGATTGTGCACATCGATTATTACATCGCACACAAGCATTAACTGATTATTTAGAACAACAAAGAAAGCATCCTTATACGACTACAGGTGAGTTAATTAGCCCTGAAGAACAGATTAATCTCCGTAATTTTTCACAAAAAACGGATGACTTATTTGCCAAGCTGATTGTAAAAACCGCAAATCACTACCAAACGGCTCAACTTACGGCAGAAGAACCTGAAATCATTGACCGAACCATGGAAATTCCACATCAGATTGATAAGTCCCACCATCATAAAGTAGGTGCGTCTGGCGTGATTAAATTGATTATACTGACTGTGATTATTTGTCTCGTTGCTTACTATTTTGGTCTGTAACAATACGAGTCATAAAAAACCTAGATTTCAAAATCTAGGTTTTTATTTTTAACTACTTAAAAAGTAGGTCTAATTTTTAAAATCACTTTATGTCCACCATCATGCTGATTAATAACGTGATGTACATTTTCAATCTCACCTTCAACCTCAGCATCTGGTCCATAAAAAATCCGAATGGTCTCACCCTTTTTTGGCAAAATCGTCAGTTCTGCTTCAAATGCGCCTTGCTGTAATTCATCTACACTCACGAGCATATCTTTAACCCCTATCCTTTTTTATTTACTGTAAAAAGATTCAAGGGTAACTGTCCAATCAAACGTGTTAGGGTTGTGTAAGCTCTATTGATGTTTGGTCTGTGTTTTATTTTTTAAGTTTAGTCCACTTATCTGAAAAATAAAAAAGACCGCTAAAAAGCGGCCTTCTTTGAATCTCTAAGCTTATGCAGCTAATGCGCCTTTAGCTTTTTCAGCTAAAGCAGCAAATGCAACTGCATCATGCATAGCGATGTCAGCTAATACGCGACGGTCGATGATCACTTGAGCTTTTTTCAAGCCATCGATCATACGGCTGTAAGACAAACCGTTAAGACGAGCACCAGCATTGATACGCGCAATCCATAAAGCACGGAATTGACGTTTCTTTTGACGGCGGTCACGGTAAGCATATTGGCCAGCTTTGATTACTGCTTGGAACGCTACGCGGTAAACGCGTGAACGAGCACCATAGTAACCTTTAGCGCGAGCAAGAATTTTTTTGTGACGGCGATGAGCCTGTACACCACGTTTTACACGAGCCATTTATAATCTCCTTAGATGTATGGGCACATAGCACGAACTGATGCAACGTCACTTACGTGAACCATTACACAACCGCGCAATTGACGGATACGCTTAGCAGATTTTTTGGTCAAAATGTGGCGCTTGAATGCTTGTTTGCGCTTGAAACCGTTTGCAGTCGCTTTAAAGCGTTTAGCTGCACCACGGCGAGTTTTTAACTTAGCCATAGTAACCTCTTTTGGGCACCTGTTCGGCTCGTTTGCACTATTGCAAATCGACCTGCAGGTAAGGAAGGCAGTATCATATAGCATCTGCCTTTAAAACAAAAGTAAAATGCTCATTTTTTAACAGCAACTACTTTATTTTTCTCAAACGTTATTTTCCATAATTAATTCTCAAATTATGAGAAAAATCCACAAAATCAGCGCCTATAATAGAATCAAATTATTAAATCTTTATTCTTATGAATACTCAGAATGATGCATTCGCCGCGTTACGGTATCGAGATTTCTCTATTGTGACCTTGAATCAATTTTGCTTAACACTGGCAATTTTAATTCAGGAAATTATTGTTGCTTATTCACTCTATCAAATCACTCGTGATCCCCTAACCTTGGGTTTTATTGGTTTGGCTGAAGCAATCCCATTTATCACGCTTTCTTTATGGGGTGGTTATTTTGCAGATAAACTGAATAAACAAAGCATTATGAAGGTCTGTTTATTCTTTTCCATTCCTTTACCTTTGGTTCTTTGGGGCTTATTCCATTTCCATGGCTTAGAAAAAATTGGTATTAGCACACTTTCTTGGGGCATTTATGCTGTCATATTTGCCTTGGGTACTATTCGGGGTTTTTACAATCCATCAGCCACTTCACTCAAACCCTTTTTAATTCCACGCGAGCTGTATGCCAATGGTGCTACATGGACAACGATCGGTTGGCAAAGTGGTGTCATTATTGGGCCAATGTTGGGTGGTTTTATGTTGGCATTTCTGGGACGCGAAACGAGCCTTTTTGCAGTATCAACATTATTGGCAATCTGCTTTATTTTGATTAATTGCTTACAGAAACGAACATTCCCCAAAATGGAAACTGAGAATGTCTTACAAAGCCTGACCGATGGTTTCCGCTTTATTTGGAAAACCAAAATTGTTTTATGGGCAATCTCACTAGACTTGGTATCGGTACTCTTTGGTGGTGTGATTGCTCTGTTGCCCATTTTTGCCGAAGAAATCTTAAAGGTCGGCCCTGAAGGTTTAGGTTATCTACGCGCCGCCCCTTCGATCGGCGCACTGATTACTATGATTGTCCTGACCAAATTCCCACCAATGCACCACGCTTGGCGGAATATGTTATTGGCTGTCGCTGGCTTTGGTATTTTTACCATTCTGTTCGCCTTTTCAAACAATATATGGCTATCACTATTTGCCTTAGCCATGACTGGTGCTTGTGACAGTGTTTCTGTCATAGTTCGTCAAACTGTGCTACAAATTTTCCCACCTGAGAATATGCGAGGTCGAGTGGCTGCGGTAAATGGAATGTTCGTTTCATCGAGTAATGAACTCGGGGCTTTTGAATCAGGTCTAGCAGCCAAGTATCTCGGAACAATCACCGCGACCATATTTGGTGGTTGTATGACGCTTGCAGTTGTAACTTACTGTTGGTTGAAAACCAGCGATTTATTTAAAGTCGATATTACTAAAGGTACTGATCATTAAAGGTTTTAGAGAAAGTCAAACTTTCCCTTTTTTCAAAAGGCTCTAAGATACAACACATACATTGTTAAATAACGCCCACCTTTGGCGATGGTGACAATCAATAAAAATCGCCAAAAATTTTCTTTCATCAATCCTGCAATCAAGGTAATCGGATCACCAATCACAGGTGTCCAACTCAATAATAAAGAATAGAAACCATATTTATGATAGATCTGTTGTGCCTGCTCTAAACGCCGTCCAGAAACAGGAAACCATTTTTTACCTTTAAAATGTTCAATTTTCAGTCCTAACCACCAGTTCACACATGAACCCAAGACATTTCCAATGGTTGCAACCAAGATCAGATAAAGAGGATTGGAAAGCCCTTGTATCAATAAGGTTATTAATACTGCTTCCGACTGTAAAGGTAATAATGTCGCAGCCCCAAAAGCAGATATAAACAACAACCAATAACTCATGAGGCAAACTTAAACACAGTAAAATATTAGACTTGGATCGATAAAGCTTTTTGTATCGCAGAACGCGCTGTTAAGCGTTCAATATAGCCTTGCACATATGGATAATCTTCAAGCTGAATGCCTTGCCACTCATAACGCAATGCCCAAGGCAAGATTGCCATATCGGCAATTGAATACTCACCCGCCACAAACTTTTGACCAATCAATTGCTTATTTAAAACAGTGTAAAGGCGCTTAGTCTCATTGATATAACGATCAATTGCATAAGGAATACGTTCAGGTGCAAATTTATTAAAATGATGATTTTGCCCTAGCATTGGACCAAACCCACCCATTTGCCACATTAACCATTGTTCCACCTCAACCCGTTCTTGCTCATCAGTCGGATAAAATAGACCTGTTTTTCGACCTAAATATTGCAAAATCGCACCTGATTCAAATACAGAAATCGGTTCACCTCGCGGTCCATTTTGATCAACAATCGCTGGAATTTTATTATTAGGAGAGATTCTTAAGAAGTCTGGTTGGAACTGATCATTTTCCAAAATATTAATTGGAAAAATTTGATAATCTAAGCCCATTTCCTCAAGTGCAATGGTTATTTTATGTCCATTGGGTGTTCCCCAATAATAAAGATCAATCATTTTAAAATTATTCTCCATACACCGTAGATGGTGGCTCTTTACACACCTTAATAGATTTAAAAAGAAACAACAAGTTCTGCAAATTAAAAATAATTTTTTATAATTATCAATTATATATAAAATTTATTTAAAAAAATAGATCTTTAACTTGAATTTTTTAAACCCAAACATATATTAATTATTGTGTTAGAAATGACGATTTTTAACATTCTGTCGATGTTTATACATGGCAGATTTAAGTTTTATCTTCTTATTTTTAAAACTTTGCTGACCTCAGGAGGTTCTAATCATGAGTAATCTAAATCTTCATCCTTTATTTCGTCGTAGCATTGGATTTGACCGTTTAAATGATTTTATTGACTACGCCATGCAAAGTGATACACCGAATTACCCTCCATATAACATAGAGAAATCTGGTGAAAACCGTTATCGCATTGTGGTGGCTACTGCAGGTTTTAGCCTAGAGGAATTAGGACTGAGTCTAGAAAATCAGCTTCTTACCATTTCAGGTAAACCTGAGGTTGTTCAGAAAGAAACAACTGAATATCTGCATAAAGGAATCGCGCGTCGTGCCTTTAAATTATCTTTACGCTTAGATGAACATATTGAAGTTCAACAAGCTGATTATGAGAATGGTTTATTGGTCATTGAGTTGGAACGAATCATACCAGAAGAGAAACTTCCACGCGAAATCCCAATTGGTAAGAAAAAACTTTTACTTGATCAGCCTGATTCTACAGAAAAAACTGTAAGTACTCAGTAATTATGCTTTAAATCAAAAAAGCCCTGCTCGAATAGCAGGGCTTTTTTGATGATTGGATGATTACTTTTTCTTTTTCGGACCAAGTAACATGCCCATCTGACGACCTTCCATCTTCGGCGCTTGTTCAACTACGCCAAACTCAGCAACGTCAGCTTCAATTTTTTGCAATTGAGCCAAACCAAGCTGTTGATGTGCCATCTCACGACCACGGAAACGCAAGGTAATTTTCACCTTATTTCCTTCTTCAAGGAAACGTAAAATTGCACGCAATTTTACTTGGTAATCACCTACGTCCGTTGCAGGACGTAACTTGATTTCTTTCACTTGCACTTGATGCTGTTTTTTCTTCGCATCTTTTTGCTTTTGCTTTAAGTCAAATAAGTGCTTGTTGTAGTCCATGATTTTACAAACAGGCGGTTCTGCATTAGCAACAATCTCAACAAGGTCAAGATTAGCTTCTTCAGCAGCACGTAATGCTTCAGTTAATGAAACAACACCTTTTTGTTCTCCATCTGCAGCGACGAGGCGTACTTCTTTCGCACGGATCTCTTCGTTAATTGCAGGACGGTTACTTTTAGCACCTTGTTGCTGGTTACGGTCAGGCTGTTTAATCTTTATTACTCCACAATGTACCGGCCGCGTTCGGCAACGGCAGATTTCACTAGGTCAATAAATGCATCTACTGACATAGTACCTAAATTTTTTCCTGAGCGAGTACGCACATTAACAGTACCTTCTTCAACTTCTCGATCACCAAGAACTAGAAGGTAAGGAATACGCTCTAGGGTACGCTCACGAATCTTAAATCCGATTTTTTCATTTCTCAAGTCAGAAATAGCACGAAGACCATTTTCTTTGAGTTTTGCAACCACTTGTTCACATGCTTCTGCTTGTGAATCAGTAATATTCATAACACACGCTTGAATTGGTGTTAACCACGGCGGCATAAAGCCCGCATAGTGTTCAATTAGTATACCAATAAAACGCTCAAAACTACCAAGAATTGCACGATGAAGCATGACTGGTTGATCACGATCATTGTCTTCAGTGACATAAGACGCATCTAAGCGAATTGGTAAGTTGAAGTCACATTGAATCGTACCGCACTGCCATACACGGCCTAAGCAATCTTTCAATGAAAATTCAATTTTCGGACCATAGAATGCACCTTCACCGGGTTGTAAATCCCAAGCCAAGCCTGCGTTATCTAAAGCATCCGCCAAAGATTTTTCAGCCAAATCCCAAAGTGCATCATCACCGACACGTTTTTCAGGACGTGTAGAAAGTTTCATTTGCACTTCTTCAAAGCCGAAGTCTTTATAAACATCTAAAGTCAGCTTAATAAAGTCAGCAACTTCTTGACCAATTTGTTCTTTGGTACAGAAAATATGTGCATCATCTTGGGTAAATCCACGAACACGCATAATCCCGTGTAAAGAACCTGATGGCTCATTACGATGACAAGAACCAAACTCAGCCAAACGAATTGGTAAATCACGGTAAGATTTCAAACCTTGGTTAAACACTTGTACGTGACAAGGACAGTTCATTGGCTTAACAGCATAGTTACGACTCTCTGAATGAGTTGTAAACATGTTGTCTGCGTAGTTGGCTGCATGACCAGATTTTTCCCAAAGCGTAAAGTCTACGATTTGCGGCGTTTTAATCTCTAAGTAACCATTGTCTTGCTGAACTTTACGCATGTATTGCTCAAGCACTTGGTAGATTGTCCAACCATTTGGATGCCAGAACACCATACCCGGTGCTTCTTCTTGCATATGGAATAAATCTAGGGCTTTACCAATTTTACGATGGTCACGCTTTTCTGCTTCTTCAATACGTTTGATATATGCAGCTAACTGTTTTTTATCAGCCCAAGCCGTACCATAGATACGTTGAAGCTGTTCATTCTTCGCATCACCACGCCAGTAAGCACCAGAGATTTTTGTGAGCTTAAATGATTTTAAGAATTTAGTGTTTGGTACGTGCGGACCACGGCACATATCCAAATAATCTTGATGGTAGTACAAGCCCATTTGTGTTTCATTCGGCATGTCTGCGATCAAGCGCAATTTATATTCTTCGCCACGTGCTGTGAATTCTGCAATCACCTCATCACGTGGTGTCATTTTTTTGATGACATCATAATCTTGATCGATGAGCTTTTTCATACGCTCTTCAATCGCTGCCATATCATCTAAAGTAAAAGGACGTGGCATCCAAATGTCATAGTAGAAACCTTCTTCAATGACTGGACCAATTACCATTTTTGCTTCTGGAAACAGCTGCTTAACAGCGTGACCAACGAGATGTGCGCAAGAGTGACGAATAATTTCTACGCCTTCTTCATCTTTAGGCGTGATAATTTGCACAGTTGCATCTTCGGTAATCAAGTCTGAAGCATCGACTAAACGATCATTGACACGACCTGCTACGGTATTTTTCGCAAGACCCGGACCAATGCTTAATGCAACGTCCATCACAGATACGGCTTGATCAAACTGTTTTTGATCGCCATTTGGCAAAGTAATAATTGGCATAATAAAATCCTTAAGGAGTGATGCCCTATACGAAGGAGCATATCACCGCGAGATTATGTATTGAGGCGAACCTCAAAAGATAAAAAACGGCGGATAAAAAAGTATTCAAGATTTTACACAGGTTTAGTTGAGGATGAAACCTTTGAATCATAAAAACCTAGATTGATTAGGCTTCATCTCCGACTAAAGCCTAAATGATTTAGACTGAATGACACACTATGTTGATATAGATATAAATGAAAAAAACACAAATGGAGCAAACACATGGTTAGTGCATATGATGAATTACCGAGAACCCCTGCAAATTTCGTTGCCTTATCACCTTTACGTTATTTAGAACGTGCTGCTTATATTTATCCACACCAAGCCGCAATTATTCATGGGGAACGTCAAATCACATGGCAACAAAGCTATCAACGTTGTCGCCAGTTTGCACATCAGCTCACTCAGTTAGGAATTCAAAAGAATGATACCGTTTCGGTACTCTTGCCGAATGTACCTGCAATGATTGAAGCACATTTCGCTGTACCAATGGCAGGTGCAGTACTCAATACACTGAATACTCGTCTCGATGCCAAAACCATTGCTTTTATGCTGGCTCATGCCGAGTCCAAAGTTCTTTTGGTCGATCCAGAATTCAGATCACTTGCTGAAGAAGCCTTAAAGCTGATCACTCAAGATATTATTGTGATTGATGTATTTGATCAGGAATACGAAGGTCAGCAAATTGCACTTGGGCAATATGAATATGAATCGTGGTTAGCTGAAGGCAATCCTGAATTTGAATGGCTACTTCCACAAGATGAATGGGATGCGATCAGTCTGAATTATACTTCAGGCACCACAGGCAATCCAAAAGGTGTGGTTTATCACCATCGTGGTGCTTATCTCAATGCGGCCAGTAATATTTTGGCATGTGGTATGAAACCTCGTGCGGTTTATCTATGGACACTACCACTATTTCACTGTAATGGTTGGTGTTTTGCATGGTCAATTGCTGCCAGTGGCGGTACCAATATTTGCTTACGTCGAGTTGATCCAGTTTTAATTTTTAAATATATCGCTGAACACAAAGTCGATTATTTCTGCGGTGCGCCAATTGTCTTATCCATGCTCATCAATACTCCAGCAGAACAAAAAACAGCTTTCAACCACCATGTTGAAGTCATGGTTGCTGGAGCTGCCCCGCCCGTTGCGATTATTGAAGGTATGCGCCATATTGGAATTAATGTTAATCATGTCTATGGTTTGACAGAAACGTATGGCCCATCAGCATTATGTGCTTCGCAAGCAGGATGGAGTGACTTATCTATTCAAGAACAGGCTCAACTTCATTCACGCCAAGGTGTTCCTTATCCACTTCAAGACAGTATGCGAGTACTTGATCCTGAAACGATGCAACCCGTACCGAATGATGGGCAAACCATGGGCGAAATTATGTTCCGTGGTAATATCGTGATGAAAGGTTATCTCAAAAATCCACAAGCGACTGAAGAAGCTTTTAAAGGTGGTTGGTTTCATACAGGAGATCTAGCCGTTTGCCATCCTGATGGTTATGCCAAAATTACTGATCGCTCTAAAGATATTATCATTTCAGGTGGCGAAAATATTTCATCGCTCGAAGTCGAAGATGTACTTTACCGCCACCCTGCTGTACTCACCGCCGCAGTGGTCGCAAAACCTGATGAACGTTGGCAAGAAGTACCTTGTGCATTTATTGAGTTGAAGCAAGGTGCATCTGCTTCCGCAGAAGAAATTATTGCACATTGCCAAAAAGAACTGGCTCGCTTTAAAGTTCCTAAAGATGTGGTGATTACTGAGATTCCGAAAACATCGACAGGCAAATTACAAAAATTTATTTTAAGAGAGTGGGCAAAAGAACGAGCTAGCGTTTCGTTTGAGAATTAATGCCTAAAAATAAAAAGAAGTTTCAACTGAAACTTCTTTTTGGCTTTAACCTTGATCAGATAACAAGGCGACTTGCTGTACATAGTTCACAAATTTGAGCTTGGATGCGGCAAGTTCTTCTTCACTCACCTGCTGCTTGATATCACGATGAATGCGTAAAACATGCTGACGCAAAGTATGACGTTCAGAAGCATTAAACACTTTGCTAAACTCATTAATGATTGGATCACCTTGATCAATCATTCGATCGACCCAACGCATCAATTGCATTTGTTTTTTAGCACCTTGTTGGGGTGTCAAATAAGATAAAATCGTGGTTTCATTTTCATTACGCAATAACTTACCAACACGTTGAAACTGACGACGGCGTGCTTCAAATGAACTGATCTTCTGCACTTCAAGTAATGCATCAATCAAACGCTCATCGACAGGAAGCTTTTGAATTTGTTTTGGATTGAGTTGAGCCAATTGCTCACCTAAAGCAGCCATACGTTGCACAGCTTTTTTTTGCTCGGTTCTACTCGCACGTCCTTCTAATGACTCAAAATCTTCATCTGTATAACGTTGTTGGGTACCACGTGCCACGATTACTCTGCCTCATAAAATTTTGCTGCGAACAGCGTTTGAATTTCTTCCCGTGCTTTTTCTTCATCAGCACCATCAATCACCAATCTTAATGTTGTGCCTTTACCAGCACCCAACATCAACAATGACATAATATTTTTTGCATCAACCAATTTATCACCCTTGCCGATTTGTATCGAAGAGCTAAATTTGGTTGTGACTTCAATCAGTTTACCAGATGCACGCGCATGTAAGCCGAGCTTATTAATTACATCAATTGTTGTGTCTATCATGACCAGTGCTTCATTTCTCTATGTAAGATTTGGACAGTCCATTTTGCCTTAAGAGCCTGTTTGAGTCTATCCACGATATAAACTGAACGATGTTGCCCACCTGTACATCCCACTGAAATGGTCATGTAATGTCGATGCCCTTCCGCAAAAGCTGGCAACCATTTTTCCAAGAAGTTATAAATATCGGTAAACATTTCATTGGTTTGCTGATTGCTTTCTAAAAAACGGCAGACGGGATCATCCAACCCAGAAAGACGACGCAACTCTAAATCCCAATGCGGATTAGGTAAATGACGCACATCAAATACATAATCGGCATCAAGCGGAATGCCATGTTTATAGCCAAAGGATTGTAGAATCACAATCAACTTATCAGACTGCCCCAATCGAGACAGCAAGATATGTTTGAGATCATGGACACTTTTACCCGTCGTATCAATATGCACTGTAGAGCGGAATTGTATCGATATCAGCAACTGTTTTTCTTCCTGTATGCACTGCAACAGGCTATTAAAACGATTTGCTAAAGGGTGCGGCCTGCGTGAGGCACTAAAACGGGAAACCAGATCCTGATCCTGAGTGGTCAGGTAAATGATATCAACCGTACCATGCTTTTTTAATTGCTCAAAAACATGGTCAAACTCCTGCATATCGGCACGGGTGCTACGGATATCAACGCCCAGCGCTAACTGCTCAAGATTATTCTCATGATCCAGTTTTGACACAATTTCAGGCAATAATGCCAAAGGTAAATTATCTATACAATAATAGCCCAAATCTTCAAGCACCTGTAATGCAGATGATTTTCCTGAACCTGACTGTCCTGTAACGATAAGAATACGCTTCATCGCATATCGCCCTTTAATTTATTTTATGTTTTGAAATTAATGTGTAAATTATCAATCAAACGTGTTGAACCTAATTTAGCCGCAATAAATAAAACTAAATCACGATCAAACTCTTCAATTGGTTGCAAATTAGGTTGACGAGCCTCTACATAATCCACAACAAATCCAGCTTGTGTCAATTCCGTTGAGATATTTGCTAACACTTGCGAAAGTGATTGCCCCTCTCCCAAGTCAACTTCAGCTTGTTTTAACAACTGATAAATTTTTGGCGCAATACTTCTTTGCTCTTCTGACAAATAACCATTGCGTGAACTTAAAGCCAAACCATCTGCTGCTCGTACAATTGGTACACCGATGACTTCTAATGGAATATTTAAATCCTGCACCAACTGACGAATTACAGCCAATTGTTGATAATCTTTTTGCCCAAAAAAAGCATAATCAGGTTGTACAATATTGAATAGTTTAGTGACAACAACCGCCACGCCATCAAAATGACCTGGACGTGATTTGCCACACAGGTCGTCGGTAATTTGACTAACACTAATATTGGTTAAACGAGGCTGCTTGCCATACATTTGATCGACAGAAGGGGCAAAAATAATGTCACACCCTACATCTGCCAACAAACGACTATCTTGTTCTAAGGTACGTGGATAGCTATCAAAATCTTCACCCGCACCAAACTGGATTGGGTTAACAAAAATACTCACCACCACGACATCACAGATTTTTTTTGCAGCACGCACCAAAGTCAAATGACCTTCATGCAAATTCCCCATAGTTGGCACAAAACCAATTAATTTTTTTGTTGTTCTTGCCGGTGCTAATGATGCGGTTAAGCCTTGTATTGTTGTTTCTGTTTTCATGAGTTAGAGCTCAACTTGAAAAGTGTGTTCTTTCGCTGGAAATGATTGATTTTGAACAGCAGCATGATACGATTTAAACGCATCTATAATTGCTGTTTCCCCCGCTTGTTCTTTCATAAAATTACGCACAAAACGCGCAACGCGACCAAAAGTTAAACCAAGCATGTCTTGTACCACCAAGACTTGTCCATCAGTTTCATTGCCTGCACCAATACCAATCACTGGCGTATTAGGAAATAGTTCAGCAATTTCCTTGCCTAACTGAGCTGGAACACACTCTAATAATAATACCGCAGCACCTGCATCAACCACAGCTTGGCAATCCGCAATTAATTGATCTGCTGCTTCACGGGTTCGTGCTTGAAGTTTATAGCCGCCGAATACGTGTACTGATTGTGGCGTTAAACCCAAATGCACGCAGACAGGAATACCATTACGTGTCAAAACTTGGACTAATTCACTTAGCCAAGCACCACCTTCAATTTTGACCATTTGTGCGCCTACTTGCATCACGGCTTTGGCATTTTTTAGACCATCTTCAAGCGTTGCATAACTCATAAATGGTAGATCAGTCATAATTAAGGCGTGCGAATTACCACGACGTACAGCTGCTGTATGATAAACCATATCTTCAACTGTCACAGGAAGTGTAGAATCTCTTCCTTGAATCGCCATTCCTAGAGAATCACCAATTAAAATTGTATCAATTTCAGCCAATTCCATCGCTTTAGCCATACTTGCATCGTAACAAGTAAGACATGAGAACTTACGTCCATCAGCTTTAAATTTTCTTAAGTCACTTAGACTAATCATGATGATATCCTCTGCAGGCATTTCCAGAACGAAACAATCTTACGCCGTTGCCCAAGATTGATCTGCGATTACAGTTAAGTTTGCTTGCTGCACTAGTTCTAAATCTTTTAATGAGTGCCCATTTAAGTGTAAATGAGCATCTAAATCTAATAAGGGAAGGATCACAAAATCACGCTCTAAAATACCAATATGTGGTACGGTCAAACGTTCATTTTGAATCTGCTCTTGACCATAAATCAATAGATCCAAATCAAGCGTGCGCTCTCCCCATCGCCTTAAACGAATACGACCTGCTTCTTGCTCAAATTGTTGTAATTGGTCTAATAAGGCAAGTGCTTCAAGTGTCGTGTCCAATTGAACAACGGCATTTAGATAATTTGGCTGGTCCTGAGGACCCATCGGCGGACTTTGATAAAGCCTTGAAACTTTTACCGAACCTAAACTAGCCAACTTCACAACAGCTTCGCTAAGAATCTGTTGTGAATCGCCTAAGTTACTGCCTAAACCGATATAGGTACGAATAGTCATTGCGTCGGTCCAAAAACCACTTGGCTGAGATCACGTTGTACACGCTTACGCTTAAGGATCGGATGATCTGCATTGATTTGTCCTGAAACGGCAGTCGCTTTTTCAATAAAACGGCTAGTTGATTCATCTGCTCTAACACGTTCTTTCTTGGCACGGCGGCTTCTAGGCTCAGGGGCATTGACCAAAGGCTCAATCTCAGTGGTCTTTGGCTCATCAACATCAACTGTCTTACGGCGTGTTTTACTACGTTGGCGGTTGTATTGACGAATTGCGACTTCTTTTTGATCGATTGACATTTCTTGGTAAGCTTCCCACCAAATACCCATGCCTTCAGTACTGCTATCACCTGATTTCTCACGTAACAACAAGAAGTCAAAGCCTGCACGAAAACGTGCATGTCCAGCTAAAGCTTCAATTTGCTGTGGTTTTGGATTGAGCAAACGGGTTTGCATTTCCCATACTTCACGAATAAAAGTTTCAGCAAAACGAGGAATAATGGTACGTGTGGCTTGACGTTTCAATACATCTAAACCAGCTTGGGCACGTGCTTCAGCAGGAACAACACCTTTATTTAAATAAAAATCACAACGCTCTAAGAAAGGCTTCCATAACAATACTGCATAAAAAAATGCGGGATTAATGGTCTTACCAATTTGAATTCGTTGATCAGTATTTTTGGCCGCACGCTCAATAAAGGCAGTAAGGCTGGGTGGAATTTCAGCAAACAACTGTTTCCAGACACCAAACTCTATCAGCATTGGCAAGACCTGCGTCAGGTGCCCCATGGTAAATAGTTTTTGTGACTCGTCATATAGGCGGTGCGGTGAGACATCCCGCAACAACTGCGTCATCTCAACACTGAAAACATCAAGAATGGATTGGTCAATCTGGAAATTCAGTTTTGCGGCGAAACGCAATGCTCGCAGCATGCGTACAGGGTCTTCCTCAAAACGCTGGGCAGGCTCTCCCAAAAAACGCAGGGTACGGGTTTTAATATCATCAACCGCATGACAAAAATCAAGTACGATGCCTTTACGTGGCTGGTAATACAGGGTATTGATGGAAAAATCACGGCGCGCGAAATCCTGCTCAATGGTTCCCCAGTTATTGTCCCGAAGAATCATTCCAGATGCACTGGTCACCGCTTTTTTCGGTGGGGCACGGAAAGTCGCCACCTCAATCAGTTCGCGACCAGAATAAACATGTGCTAATTCGAAACGTCGACCAATAATTCGGCAACGTCGACCAAAAACTTCTTTCACTTGTGCTGGTGTTGCATTGGTGACAGCATCAAAATCCTTAGGATTAAGACCTAACATCATATCGCGAACACCGCCGCCCACAATATATGCCTCATAGCCCGCTTTCGTTAGGCTATCGATTACATCTAATATTGAAGAAGGGAGTTGGGCTGTGGACAAACCACATTTTGACGCACGCAAAGTTTGCAAAAGACACTGTCTCCTACGTCAGGACGTAAATAACAATTTGTCGCTAATCATAGCTCTAACACACTCAAAGGGCAATTTATTCTGTTGAAGTTTCAACAGATCAGTATGTTTTAATTGCAATATCATCTTTATTTTTATCCTATAATGCTAAGCGTGCTTTATTTTTTTCAAGTAATTTTGGACCAATTCCTTTGACATTGACCAACTCATCTACCGTTTTAAAACCACCATTCTTTTGGCGATATTCCACAATAGCCTGAGCCTTTTTCTCACCAACGCCATTTAAAGTCTGTAACTGCTGTAAATTTGCTTGGTTCAAACTAATCTTATCGCCCTGAATATTGGTAGAAGATGAAACTTGCTGGGAGCTTTTCTGTGGCGTGGGTCTTGATAAATAATAATTATAGTTAGACTGCTTCGCTAATTGCTGATCACGTGCTTGTTGTTGAGCTTTCCATTTTTCATAGGATTGATCAAATGGCTGTGCACTCACATAAACAAAGCAGCTTAAAAATATAAAAATAAATAGAACAAAGTTATGTTTGCTGCGTGGTTGCGGCAAATTCATTGGATTTCCCCTGAAGTTTTAAGTGTCGTTTTGCTTGCTCCCAGAGTTCATCCATTTCTGCCAAACTCATTTCTTGCAAGTCTTTATTTTGTCTTTGTGCTTGTTGTTCAATATATGCAAATCGGCTTCTAAATTTATGAATCGTTGCCAATAATGCAGTCTCACTCGACACGCCAATTTTACGTCCTATGTTAATTAAAGAAAATAGACAATCTCCAAATTCTTCTTGTATTTCATCAGTTTTTTTAGTTTTTATTGCCTGTTGTAATTCCTCTAATTCCTCATTTAACTTCCCATAAGCATCTTCAACTGTTTCAAAATCAAAACCCAACTGCGCTGCTTTTTTTTGAATCTCATGTGCCTGTACCAATGCTGGCGCATGTTTCACGTCATCTAGTCGAGATTGAGCCTTACCTTGTTTTTCTTGTTGCTTAATTTGTTTCCATAGTTCACTGACTTGTTTTGGATCTAAATTTTGATATTTTTCAGCTTGAAATACATGTGGATGACGACGAATTAATTTTTCACTAATTGCATCTACCACATCATGGAAGTTAAATGCGCCTTGTTCACTATACATCTGAGATTGGAACACGACCTGCAATAACAAATCGCCTAACTCATTACGAATTTCATTTAGATCGCCCTCTCGAATCGCAGCTTCCACCTCATAAGCTTCTTCGATCGTATAACGCGTCAAACTATTTGGTGTTTGTTGTTGATCCCATGGACACTTTTGTCTTAATTCGTGCATGATTTCTAATAACTTTTCCATGAATTCCTCCAAATACACCAAAATGTTGCAGCTTGAACCTGCTTATGCGTAATATACGCCGATTAAAGAAATATGATAAAGCAAGGGAAAGCAATGCAACATAGCGTATTTATTAGCGGGGCAGCACAAGGAATTGGTGCTGAGATTGCACGTATCTTTCATCGTCATGGTTACAAAGTCGGTATTTATGATATTAATGATGAGCAAGCGCTTCGTTTAGCCAACGAACTTGGTGAAAATGCTAAAGCGGGTTATTTAGATGTCAGTAACTTTCGTCAGTGGAAAATAGCACTACAAGATTTTAAAAATTGGGCAGGCGAACTGAATATTTTAATTAACAACGCTGGAATCTTATACTCTGGCGCATTTGAAGAGACGTCAATTCAATCCCATCATCGCACTGTGGATATCAATATCAAAGGCGTTCTGAATGGTTGCCATGCTGGGTTACCCCATCTAGAAAAAGCGAGTTTTGCCCGTGTAATTAATCTTTCTTCAGCTTCAGCAATTTATGGACAAGCTGATTTAGCCTCATATTCAGCAAGTAAGTTTGCTGTTCGTGGTTTAACAGAAGCCTTAGATGTAGAGTGGCAAAAATATAATATTCGTGTACTCGATGTAATGCCTTTATTTGTACAAACCAATATGGTGAAGAATATGGATGCGGGCAGTATTCAAAATATTGGCGTAGATTTACCCCCCGTTGATGTAGCAAAACAAGTATTACATCTAGCACAACAAAAAGATCATGCCCTGATTCCAACGCATACCCCTGTAGGTATCAAAACTAAGCTGATGTATCAACTCTCAAGCATTAGTCCACAGTTTTTAAATCGATTGACCAATATTTTTTTATCAAAAAGATAAATTAAAAGATTCATTCAAATAATATTTGAATGAATCAAAATAAATATTATGTTTCAAAAACTTATACTAATAAAATAAATCTTTTACTTTATAAAATAAAAATATTTATTAAATATCTCCTTAAATCCCTGTTAATTATTTATAACTTTTTGTATATTTGCATAATTTTTTAATACATTTTGTATTTTTAGGGGTTTATATGTCATCTTTATTATTAAAACCAAAGCTTTCACTCTTATTCATCAGTTGCATAAGTTTATCGATTTCTGGTTTAACAACTCAAGCACATGCTGGTTTATTTGATAACTATACGGATACGGCTCAAAATTTTCGTTCATCATTGACTCAACCGATATCGGCACCAACGCAAGAATTATTTGAAAAAAAAGCTAAAAATAATGATGCAGCGTTGTATCTATTAGAAAAGGCGCGTTTAGAACAAGCAAACAAACAATATGAAGCCAGTAAGCAAACTTTTGAAAAAGCATTTGAACTATTAGATGCTCAAAATAATAAAGCAACAATTAGCGCCTCTAAATTAGGTTTTAAGGCACTTTCCCTCGTGAGTAATGATAGTGTAGCCCCTTATAAGATTCCTGAATATGAACAGGTATTAGCACATGTTTACCAATCAATAAACTATCTAGCTTTAAATAATACTGAGGGCGCGGCTGTTGAAATGCGTGTAGCGCAACGTATTCAACGCGAAATTGAATTAGCTCATAGCAAAGAAGCAGAAAAAGCAGCAGCTAAAGGTCAAAATGTTAATTCTGCTCCAGCTGAATACGATGAAGCTTTAGCTGGACTAAATACAATTGCGGGTAAAGTAAAAAATACCTATCAAAATGCGTATGCATTTTATATGGCGGCAACATTATGGGAAGCCTTGGGTGAAAAAAATGATGCTTTAGTTGATTATAAAAAAGCATATGAACTACAGCCAAATGATTTTATTAAAAATGATGTAAAACGACTCGATAACGCCGCAAAGAAAGCAAATGGTCAATATCCAGTTGTTATTTTTCTGGAGCAAGGATTAGTTCCTCAAAAAATTTCTTCGACCTTAGCAATTCCAACACCAAATGGGTTAGTGAATATCTCATTTGCAAGCTATGACCCTTCAACCTATGTTGCACCAAGTCAGGTTGATGTGGCTGTAAATGGGAAAACCGTTGCAAATACAGCATTACTTACTGATATTGGTGCGTTGGCTGTAAAAACACTAAAAGAAAAGATTACCGCTAATCTCACAACTCAAATTGCACGTTCTACAGCGAAATACGCTGTACAAAAAGAACTGGGCAATCGTTTAGGCGTATTTGGACAACTTGCAGGCAATATCTATAACACTGCCACAGAAAAAGCAGATGTTCGTGCATGGAATACCCTCCCAAGCAATGCACAAGTCACTCGCCTTTTACTCCCTGTTGGTAGT
Source organism: Acinetobacter sp. 5862 (assembly GCF_024494585.1). Lineage (NCBI taxonomy): Bacteria > Pseudomonadati > Pseudomonadota > Gammaproteobacteria > Moraxellales > Moraxellaceae > Acinetobacter > Acinetobacter sp. 5862. Next base: position 16,130 of record NZ_JANHGP010000026.1, on the reverse strand, counting down.
CATACCATCCAACTTAAAAACAACTATGCAAATCAATCGATCAATATTGAAGTGAAAGCTAATCAGACGACCTTCATTCATGGTATCGAAACCAACCAACAAATTGTCGCTGATAGCTTCAGTATCGCTAAATAATAACTTGAGTAAAACATAATGAAACAACGCCTTTTACCCATAATTCTGTGTAGCTTTAGCCTTGGCTTAACTGCATGTACAGCACCAAATGCGATGCGTACACAAACAGACCCAAATACTGGTGCAAGCAATGTAAGAACCATGACAGGTAATCCTATTCTCGCAACCCGTATTGGTGTCAATCGAATCAATATGGTCAGTCTTGGAGATATTAAAAAAGCATCACTCGCCTTAAAAAATGGTTGGTTCTACGAACAATCTTTTGAATACAAAGTTGTTTGGTTTGATGCCAATGGAACAGAAATCAATCCAGAAGGTGCAACTTGGAAACCAATCACATTACAAGGGCGTGAAGTAAAAACCGTTCAGTCTGTCGCACCCAATCCAAGTGGTGTTGATGTACTTATTTACATGAAGAAAGACTAATCAACAGCTTATTTATAAGGGGTAAAACATGAAATTCCGTACTTTGGCTTTAGCAACCACAATTGGCAGCATGGCATTGTTCAGTGGCTGTGCCTCCCAGGCTGTATCTTATGGCGATGCACAGGCAACTGAAACCTTAACCAAAGATTTTGGTTCAACCGACCTTCAACAAATCGCAGCCAAGATGGTTGATGACATGCTGGCGTTTCCACCCGTGATTGAAATGACTCAGGCTCGCCGTCCAGTACTGTTTGTTGACCGTATCAAAAACAAGACCCAAGAGCATATTGATACTGAATCCATCACTGACACCATCCAGAACAAACTGATTAATTCTGGAAAATTCCGTTTCGTTGACATGACTTCTGTCGGTGCAATGGCAGACCAGTTAGCTTATCAACAGCAAAGTGGCATGGTAGACAAACGTACAGCAGTGAAAACAGGCTCTCAAATTGCCGCTGAATACATGCTGAATGGTAACTTATCCAGCATCGTCAAAAATTCAGGCGGTAAGAGTGATGTGTACTACAAGTTCACTTTCAAATTACAAAACCTGAAAACAGGTATTGTTGAATGGACAGGCGAAAAAGAAATTCGTAAATCGGCTAAACGTGCTACTTTTGGTCTATAAACCATTCACAACAACAATAAACCCGATGCTCAGCACCTGCTGAACATCGGGTCATATAGAATGATAGAAAATGATGAAATCCTTACTTTGTGCAGCCCTGTTCTGCTTAACAACAATTCACTCAGCCAACGCCGCCCTACAAGAAGTCATGAAAGAAGCCACAGGTAGCGGCCCAACCCAACAACAGGCTATTGCAGAAGCCTTGCTGATTGCGGCCCAGTCTGTAAATGGCACCAGTGTCAGCTCACGCACTGACTTAGCGGAAGAAGTGAACATGGTGGTCAGCAACAACCATTGGAGCTACCAAGGAAAAACCTCGCCTGTGTTCAGTGTTGAAACACAGGGCACTAATGCGATTAATCGTTTTCAGGTGTTAAGCGTTTCGGGTTCGGGCAAGAACTACCGCGCCAAAGTGCGTGCTTATGTTAGCAAGTTTCAATCAAGTGTAGCGGATCAACACTTACGCCGTATTGCGGTTATGCCATTTCAATATAACTATTCAAAAACTCAAATCACAGATGGCAGTGATGCTGATGACTTTGTGACAGAAGTTGCTGATTTGGTCGGCACTCAACTGGCAAACTCACGTCAGTTAAGTTTGGTGAGTCGTGACTATATTGAGGAAATGGCAAGTGAAAATGCCTTTCTTCGTTGGGATGGTGCACCAGCAGAAATGGCGAGACTTGGGCAAAAAGTGGGTGCTGACTATATTTTAGTTGGACGTATCAATGAAGCAAAAACGACTCAAGGACGTTCATTTTATGGCGCTGTTCCAGCTGGGCAACAAGCAATCCGTCTAAATTGGCGAGTGATTGAAGTGAATACAGGAAAAGTTGCTGCTGCAGGAACTGTAAATCAACAGCAACGCCAATCTCTAGGAGAGCTTATTCATAATTCACAATCTACAACCTCATCAGACTTACTCGCACAACAAATAAGTAATGATGTCTTAAATGGCTTGTCTTTAATGCCGATCAGTTACTCTCGACAAAACTCGACACAAGTAGAGAGTTCAGAACCACTCTCGGATGCTGAACTCACACCAGGTTCGAGTGAAAAACCGATTCGTTGGTGATCGAATAATCTGTGTATATTCAATTTATGATTTTTTGTTGATGCAAAAAAAGAACACTTTAAATTCATTTAAAGTGTTCTTTTTTATAAATATAATGTCAATCAACTACCCTGAACCAAACGTCGTGCGCTGATAATCCCTGGTTGCTGCTCTAAACGAGCTAAAAGACGAGACAGTTGTGCCAAACCTTTCACTTCAATCAGTAACTTCATATTGGCAATCCCATCTGCCTCAGAAATCGTATTGACCTGACGAATATTTATTTGATCTGAGAAAATCACTTGCGTGAGGTCTTTAAGTAGACCACGACGATCATAGGCTTCAACCACAATTTGCACGCTCTGACCACGCGTTGGCTGCATTTCCCAATCCGCTTCAACAGCACGTTCAGGCTCTTGTGTCGTCATACGCAAATAATCTGGACAAGCGATCTTATGGATACTCACCCCACGGTTTAAAGTGATATAACCACCAATCGACTCACCGTGCACAGGTTGACAACACTGTGCAATATGTAATTCAACATTATCCAAGCCGTCAATCAAAATCCCGTGTGCTGAGAGCGTATGGCTGGCACGTGGATTTAAGGCAGGCTTTAAGACCAGTTCAGGCTCATCTTGATCCAAGTGCATCTGACGATTGACTTGATTCATCAAGGCATGGAGACTGATATCACCACTGACCAAAGCAACTAAAATATCATCGCCAGATTTCAGATTAAAGTGAGATGAATAGTCTTTAAGATCGATGCTTTTCGGGTGAATTGCTAAGCGTGCTAACTCTTTATTAAGTAATTCACGCCCCACCTCAACATTCTTACTCCGATCTTGCTGTCTAAACCAATGGCGCAACTTGTCACGCGCACGAGCAGTTTTGATATAACCTAAAGAGTTCACCAACCAATCACGGTTCGGTTCACGATCTTTTTTGGTTAAAATCTCAACCTGTTCACCCGTTTTCAGCGTATAAGTTAATGGCACATAACGTTGATTGACACGTGCTGCATAACACTTATTACCTACCTCAGTATGTACATGGTAAGCAAAATCTAAAACCGTCGAACCTCGAGGCAATTCTTTAATATCACCATCACGACTAAATACATAGATTTTTTCAAAATTTTCAAAATCTTGAATTTGATCTATACCATTTGACTCTTCATCTTCGCCATGGGGTGTGGTTTCGGTACGCTCTTGATAATGTTCCAATACCGCACGTAAAGAATGTAGACGATGATTAAATGAATGATCGGTATTTTTTGCACCCTCTTTATAATTAAAATGCGAACAAACGCCCAATTCGGCTTCGTTGTGCATCTCGAAGGTACGAATTTGTACTTCTAAAGATTTATTTTCAGCAATCACTGCCGTGTGTAATGAGCGATAACCATTGGCTTTTGGATTGGTGACATAGTCATCAAATTGGTTCGGGATATGACGCCACAGCTGATGCACAATACCTAAAGCGTGATAACAGTCTGGTACACTTTTGACCAATACACGCACTGCACGAATATCATAAAGCTGATCAAAACTCAGATTTTTACTTTTCATTTTTCGATAAATCGAATAAATGTGCTTCACTCGTCCAGTGATTTCAGCCTGAATATGATGCATACCCAGTTCAGTCTTTAGCTTATCAATCACAAACTGAATATATTGCTCTCGCTCTAAACGTTTTTCATTCAGCAACGATGCAATTTCTTTATAACGCTCAGGCGCCAAATAACGGAAAGCGAGATCTTCTAGCTCCCATTTAAGCTGTGCTATACCTAAGCGATGTGCAAGTGGTGAATAGATCGTTAAAATCTCACGTGCAACGCGTTCTTGGCGTTCTTTACTTGCAGTGGCTAATTCACGTAAAGCATAAGTACGTTCAGCCAATTTGATCAAAACAACGCGTACATCTTCTGTCACTGAAATCAGCATTTTATAAATGCCGTTTAAATGCTCACGCTGATTGTTATTAAAATGATCTTCTAAACGTTTATTTTTTTCAATCAATTCAGAGAGCTTACCCATCGCAAGCGTGCCTTGTACAAGACCAAGCACCTGTTCGCCGAATTGTTGTTGAATATCCTCTAAAGTAATTAAACCTTCGCGCACACTTCGATACAACACTGCCGCTGACAATGTGTCTTCATCAACATGTAAATGCGCCAAAATATCAGCCATGCCAATACCTGTACTAAAGGTATTGCTACGATGATGAACCGTGGTTTCTAATTCTTTTGCCAAGGTCAGCTCTGCAACTTTTTGAAGTTGCTTTAGCTCCGCCCCATCCAAAATATCACGCACTCGATCTAGCCAAGAGACCAGACCACTTTGCGCTTCAGCGGCATGTTCTACAGTCGTTTCCTCTGACAACTCATGGAGTCGCCCAGGTAACTGCTCACGTACTGTGACCATACCATTCTCCTCTGGATATGTAACTCATTCTCTAATCGTTTATCTCTTGGGTATTTTCAAATTGCTCATTTTTTTCAAATAAGGCAATTGATTCAACATGCTCAGTATGGGTAAACATATCCATGACTGCCGCTTTTTTAAGTTGATAACCATATTGTGCCAGTACACCCGCATCCCTTGCCAGCGTTGATGGATTACATGAAACATAAACGATTCTTTTTGCTCCAAAATTAGGTACATATTGCATAACTTCAAACGCACCTGATCGAGGAGGATCAATTAATAATGCATCAAATCCCTGTTTTGCCCAAGAATGATGCGAAAAGTCTTTTGTTAAATCTTGTGAAAAGAACAATGCCTGAGACAATTGATTTGCTTTCGCATTTTCAGTTGCCCGTTGTACCATCTCATCACTTGCTTCAACACCAATGACCTGACCTGTCTCACCAACACAACGTGCTAAAGGTAAGGAAAAATTACCCAGTCCACAAAACAGGTCGAGCACTCTCTCCCCTTTCTGTAAATCTAGCAATTCACATGCCAAGTGAATCATCTTTGCATTTACACCGCTATTCACCTGAGTAAAGTCTAAAGGTGAAAATGCAAATTTAACCGCAAACTCATCCAGACTATAGTGCAAACGCATCGGTGCTTGAGCATCATCAACACGATGTAAACTGTCTGCGCCTTTAGGTTGTAAATACAACTGCCAATCCTTTAGTAACGCAAATTGACGTAATTGGTTGACATCCGACACATTTAATTCATCCAAGTGGCGAATCAATAATGCTGTCTCGGTATCACCTATTGCTAATTCTATATGACCAATGTGGGCTTTGCCTGTTAGACTTTCGAGTAGTTTTCTCAACTCTACTAAACTTTCGGACAAACGCTGATCAAGTACGTGACACTGCTGAATCGGTGTTAAATGATTACTGTGATGCTCACGAAAGCCCATCACCAAACGATTTTGTTTCGCAATATAGCGAACGCCGATTCGAGCACGACGACGATAATCTATTTTTTCAGAGCGGATTGGATCTAACCATTGCTCTGGTTGTAAACCAGCAAAATGTTGTAAATGTGACTTTAATACATTCTGTTTTAATAAAATCTGTTCATCTGGATGAATATGTTGCAAGCTACAGCCACCACACACCCCAAAATGCGGACAAATTGGATCGACTCTTCCCACAGCCGCATCACTTTCTAGCTTAACCATATCCGCTTCTTCTAAACGAGAAGTTTGATTGCTAATCTTGGCTTGTACTGTTTCACCCACGAGCGCATAACGAATGAAAACCTTCTTGCCATGCTTTTCTTTTGGATGATCAGGATGCGTTCCATAATGCGCAATCCCTCGCCCCTCATGAGAAAAAGCTTCGATTTGAAAGGTATATGTCGGATATTGAGCTGGGCGCTGTTTCGCTTTATGTTTCAAAAGATCAACCTAATTTTTTGGCGCAAACGTATTTGCGGTAAATACAGTATATTGCGATGTTTGTTGCCATACCTGTAAGAATTCTGTTTGTTGCGTTTGAGTTTGTAAATAATCGATCGTGGTTTGAAGCCAATGCTGATGATCATGTTGATTAAGCTGCCCTTTGAGCAACAACCAACGTAAATAGATCAACCATGTATTTAAAACATCACCTTCACAATAACTGGTCAGTTTTAACCATTGTTCAGTACTCACATACTCTGGCACATGATAACCAGTCTCACCACGTTTTCCAGGGAATCCTAAAAGGCAAGCAACATCATCAAGTTTTTGAAAATTTCGACCATTAAACATTGCCATCACATCCATCAAATCGACATGACGATGGTGATAACGGTTTTGATAGTTATTGAAACGCTTTTGGTTATCAATTTCACCCTGATCAAATAAACTTGACGCAGACAAACCATGATACATGGCGCGGAATAAAATCACAGGCAGATCAAATTGCGAGCCATTCCAACTGATTAGTGTCGGTTGCTTCTTATCAAAAATAGATAAAAATTTAGTCAACATTTCAGCTTCTGTATTTTGCTCCTGACTAAATGAAAAAAGTCGAATCCCTTTTTCATCAATCCACAAACCTGAAATACACACAATTTCATGCAAAGGTAGGCGTTGAAAATCCATACCAGATTCTTGACGGCGAATCTTAGTTAAGGCTTGTTCAACATCGGCTTCAGGTAAATCAAGATGATAAAGATGAGCACCCGCCTTTAAATCGGTGAGTGTCTCAATATCAAAAACTAAAATTGGAAAACGTAAATTCATCTTGAAATCTCTTCAAATCCCTCCCAACCCACCTTTTATAAAGGAAGGTGTTCTCCCTCTTTTTAACAGAGAGGGATTAGGGGGAGATTTTAATCTTGAACTGAAAACAGCCCTGTTGACAAATAACGATCACCTCGGTCACAGATAATGCAGACAATCACAGCATCTGGATGTTCTTCAGCAATTTTAATTGATGCCCAAACTGCACCACCAGAAGAAGTACCTGCACTAATACCTTCAGTACGTGCTAACTTACGCATGGTTTTTTCTGCTTCAATCTGTGGAATATCAATAATTCGATCCACACGACGACGATCAAAAATAGTTGGAAGATATTCTTCAGGCCAACGGCGAATTCCCGCAATGCTCGCTCCATCTTCAGGTTGTAAACCCACAATCTGAATGTCTGGATTTTGTTCTTTTAGATATTTTGACACCCCCATGATGGTGCCTGTAGTACCCATCGAGCTGACAAAATGAGTGATTTTTCCACCCGTCTGCTTCCAGATTTCAGGGCCTGTGGTGAGGTAATGCGCCTCAACATTATCTGGGTTGCCAAACTGGTTCAGCACAAACCCCTTGCCATCAGCCTGCATTTGTAAAGCTAAATCGCGTGCGCCTTCCATACCTTGCTGTTTAGTCACTTCGATTAACTCAGCACCATAAGCCAACATTGCATCTTTACGTTCTTGGCTCATGTTATTTGGCATGATCAGCTTCATTTTATAACCACGCATGGCTGCAACCATGGCTAAAGCAATGCCAGTGTTACCGCTAGTGGCTTCAATTAAAGTATCACCAGGTTGAATTTGTCCACGTTTCTCTGCTTGAACAATCATGTTATAAGCAGGGCGATCTTTGACTGAGCCAGCAGGATTATTACCTTCTAATTTCGCTAATACGGTAGCTTGAGTATGACTTGCTAAACGTTGCAAACGCACTAAAGGGCTTTTACCGACATAATAATCTAGTAAAAATTCATCTGCTAAAAAATCAGTTTGCGTATTCGTCATGATCGACACCGATATTAAGGTGGCGACTATTGTATGAAAAAATAAGAAATACTGCACCTTTTCACTATGCTTTTTATTGGCTAGCCCGTACCTCTGTTTGCCACAAAGCATGCTAAAATGTTGCACAGAATGATAAATCTGACCGCACTATGTCAAATTTCAATAAAATCCTGTCAAAACGCTTACGGCTCAATCATGCTTATGGACAATTGATTGCACTTATTTTAGTGCCGATCGCCGTACTGACAGGTGTTGGAATTTTATGGGTTTTATCTGAAACCACCAGTGCAGCCAAACAACAACAGCATTCCGATGCTTCAGCGATCTTAGCTCGTTATCATCAAACCGCAGAAAAATTACTGCAACTGGTACAACAACACCCCGATCAATATGATCGCGCTCAAAACATTATGCAAAAAATGTTTGATGAGAAAAACTTACAACGCGCTGTCATTATTGATAATCAAGGGCAAACCTATCTCAGTATTGGTTATCAAAATAATCGTTTTTGGCCAACTTTTCCAAATAACAGTAATTTTTTTGGTCCAATCGCACATAAACACAACAGCATCTATGGTGCAAAATTGGCTGGTGGTCATAACGAATCAATTTGGCTCATGATTGAATTAGACAATCAGCCACTTGAGTTAGCTCGTTATAAAATTCTATTAGCCTTGGTAGCGACAGGGCTGATTACCCTGATGATTTTACTATTTTGCCTGAATGTTTTTTCACGGCGCTGGCTGGCGCCACTCTATGAAATTCGTATGCAGATGCAGCGCCTGAATGCCGATACGCTGGATCAGCATATTGTGGTGAACAGTACAGGCGAGTTACGCCTGCTCCAGCGTGATATTGCCAATGCAGTCAAACGTTTACATTTTAGTTTCTTGGAGTTGAAAGAGCATACTGAACAAACCGAAGAGGATTTACGTCGTACCTTAGACACACTCGAAGTTCAGAACATTACCTATCGTCAAGCACGTGACCAAGCGATTTCATCAAATCAATCTAAATCAGTCTTTTTAGCCAATATCAGCCATGAGCTAAGAACACCTCTCAACAGTATTGATGGCTTTATTCATTTATTGCTTCGTCAGCAGAACCTTAGCAATGAACAAAACCTATACCTACAGACTATTCGTAAATCATCTGCTCACCTATTGGCACTGATTAATGATGTACTTGATTTCTCTAAAATTGACGCAGGTAAATTAGAGCTCGAAACTGCACCATTTGATTTGGAAGAAGCTATTTTTGATGTGATGGATATGCTTTCTCCGCTTGCAGCGCAAAAACATATCAACATGGCATTTTACTACGCTGAGAATATTCCACAGCATGTGGTTGGCGATGCCTTACGTTTTAAACAAATTCTGACCAACCTCATTTCCAATGCCATTAAGTTCACTCCAGATGGTGAAATCATTGTTCGTGTACGTATGGAAGATGATGATATTGGACAATGCCTATTACATTTCAGCGTTCAAGATAGTGGTATTGGTCTCAGTGGTACCGACCGTAAAAAATTATTTGAATCATTTTCTCAAGGTGATGCTTCCGTTACTCGTCAATTTGGAGGTACAGGATTAGGCTTAGCGATTTCCAAACAACTTGTTCATTTGATGCATGGTCAAATTGGCTTTGAAGACAACCAAGAACGTGCACCGACAGAAAAAGGTTCAACTTTTTGGTTTACGGCTTCATTTAAAGTAGATGAACAAGATGAATTTGTCGAGCATCCACATTTCGATCATTTAAAAGTAGTCTCTTACCTTGCCCATCCTGCCACAGCGAGTGTGCTTCGTTCATATTTAGAAAACTACTGTGTCTCACATATCGAAACACAATCAATTTTGGATTTATTTAGTCGTCTGAATCATTTAAATCAGCAAGAAAATACATGGCTTATCGTTGACCATAGTGGTGATACAGAAGCACTACTCAAAGAAATTCGTCAGCGTTACCAAGGAAACTTAGCCGTTTACGGTTATCAAATGAGCCTTGAGCCAAACATGCTCAATGAATATCGTGCGCGGCCACTCTACCAACCGTTGAGTCGTCGTGAACTAGTTCAGTTATTGGGAAATCAACCTATCTTTGAGCCAGAACCAGAAAACTTTAATGGTCAAGGATTACATATACTTGCTGTAGACGATCATTTACCTAACTTGATTGTACTGGAAGCATTACTTGGTGAATTGAATGTCACCACTACAAAAGCGCTCAGTGGGCAGAAAGCGATTGATATCATTCAAGCACGTATACAACAAAAATTACCGCCATTTGACTTAGTCTTTATGGACATCCAAATGCCAGTGATGTCTGGAATTGATACAACACGAGCAATTCGTTCCTTAGAGTCAACTTTAGATACAGGCATGCAACTTCCGATTATTGCACTCACGGCACATGCTCTAGCAGACGAAAAGCAAAAATTACTCAAAGTTGGTATGAATGATTACGTAACCAAACCGATTCAAATGGAACAAATCATTCAAATCTTAACGCACTGGACGAAAAACAATTTCTCTTCCCAACCAGCAAATACGGAACAAAAACGTTCGATTGAAACGATTGATCCTCAAATTTTGAATTGGCAACAAAGTGTTCAATTAGCAGCGAACAAAGAAGATCTAGCACAAGATCTATTGAATATGTTGGTAGACAGTTTCGATACTGAACTTGCTGAAATGCAACAATTGATTGAAATGGAAGACTTCCCTCAACTGGAACATGTATTACACCGTTTATATGGTGCTACTCGATACGTAGGAACACCGAATTTACAACAGGTTTCGGGCGAGTTTGAACAATTCGTTTCAACCCTACGTAAAGAACGACGTAAAGCAGATGACGGCTTTATTCGGGAAACAAATTATCGCTTTAATGAATTAAACACGGCCATTGAACAGGTGCGACAAGCCGCAAATCTCATCTTACACGCCCATGACATTTAATGTGACTGCGGTGTCATGTTTCAGGTTAAAGACTCATGCTATGCTGCCCCAATCAAACACAATAAGAGTATGGTAAATGGCACTTTTACGCGTTGAAAAGAACAATGGGATTGCAACTGTTTCCTTAAATCGACCAGATAAACGCAATGCAATGAGTTTTGCATTATTAAAAGAATTGGTTGCAACAGCTAAAAAAATTGAGAAAGATCGTTCAATTCGTTGTGTCATCCTCACGGGTGAAGCACAGGTATTTAGTGCTGGTATCGACTTATCAGATCTAAATAATCCAAAAAATACAGCATTTGCAGCATGGGAACTGATCAAACCAGGACAAAGCTTATTTCAAAAAGCTTTTTTAATTTGGCAAAATTTGCCTATTCCTGTTATTGCAGCGATCGAAGGTTTTTGCTTTGGTGCAGGAATGCAGCTTGCACTCGCAGCGGATATTCGTATTGCGACTCCCACTACTAAAATGTCGATTATGGAAAGCCGTTGGGGCCTAGTACCTGACATGGGTTTAACCCGCTCATTAAAAGGGCTGATCGGCGTTGATCTAGCCAAAGAACTAACGCTGACTGCGCGTATCTTTGACGCAGAATACGCTAAAGAAATTGGTCTAGTGACACATTTAGATCAAGATCCATTAGCCAAAGCAAACGTGATCGCCCAAGAAATCTTACAGCGCTCGCCAGATGCAATTATGGCAGCGAAACGAGTATTGGATGCAATGGAACATCAACCTGAAAAGGCTTTACGTTTAGAAAAACTGTGGCAGCTTAAATTACTTTTAGGTAAAAACAGTAGCCTTGCACGTAAAAAAGATAAGAATCCAGAAATTCAATTCTTGCCGCGCCAATATAAATAAGCACGAGGATAAATTCACATGCATGCGAATCAACAAACACCTATCGCGTTCTTAGGTATGGGTTTAATGGGTACACGTATGGCCTCTCGACTTGTTCAAGCTGGTTATACTGTAGCGGTATGGAATCGAAACCAACATGCATGTGAAGCACTTATTCAACAAGGTGCAACTCAGTTAGAATTGAACAAGATTGCGGAATACCCTGTTATTTTAATATGTTTAGCGGATGATCAAGCTGTTCAAAGCGTTTTCGATCAAATCCAGCCCTATTTAAAAGCAGAGCAAGTGATTGTTGATTTTTCTAGCTTGTCGGTAACCGTGACACAACAATTGGCGCAATCTGCCCAACAGCAACAAGTGACTTGGATTGACTCGCCTGTTTCAGGTGGGACTATCGGGGCAGAACAAGGTACATTGGTCATTTTTGCTGGTGGCGATGAACACACCATCCAAGCACTCGAGCCTATTTATAAAGTCTTATCACAACGTGTCACCCGTATGGGTGAAACAGGGACTGGACAAGCCACCAAAATTTGTAATCAATTGATTGTTGCAGCAAATAGCACGTTGATCGCAGAAGCTGTTGCATTAGCAAGCCAAGCAGGCGTAGATACTAACTTGCTTGCCCCTGCTCTCGCGGGCGGTTTTGCAGATTCTAAACCATTTCAAATTTTAGCTCCTCGTATGGCAACCCATACTTTCGAGCCTGTGCAATGGAAAGTGCAGACCTTATCCAAAGACCTTAATAATGCATTAAAACTTGCACATAGTTTTAACCTAAATATACCTGTTGCACAAAAAGCTCTACTACAGTTACAAGCCCACCAAGAAAACGGCTTTGCTGATAATGATTTAGCGACTATTATTCAATATATAGAGCAATAATAATTGATTGAAGGAGATTGAATATGAGCCATCTTGCAGTCAATTTGTCGATGATTTTTACGGAAGTCCCTTTGATTGAGCGTTTTGCTTTAGCCCATACACATGGCTTCCAACATATCGAAATTCAGTTCCCATATGAATTAGAAATTTTTGACATTCAAACTCAGCTTGAACAATACGATCTTTCTCTTTGCCTCATTAATGTGCCTGCTGGCGATTTAATGCAGGGCGGTAATGGCCTAGCAGGTATTCCTGGAAAAGAAATTGAATTTCATCATGCCCTTATGCTTGCAATTCGTTATGCAAAGGCTCTGAATGTTCCTCGAGTCAATATTTTAGCGGGTAAACAGCCTCAAGATGCTGACCTCTTACCCTGTTTAAATACCTTAGCAAGCAATTTGAAACTTGCTTGCCACTTGCTCACTGAACAAGGTATTGAACCCGTTTTTGAAATGATTAATGGCACAGATATGCCACGCTTTCTAGTTCAGAATATCGCTCAAGCCCAAGAAATGCTAGAAGTCGTCAACCATCCTGCTTTAAAAATGCAGTACGATTGTTACCATATGGCAATGATGGGTGAAGAGATTTTGGCTGGATTACAGGAAAATTTATATCAAATTGGACATATCCAATTTGCCGATTATCCAAATCGACATGAACCTGACACAGGAAATATTCCCTATAAGCAAATTTTTGACTGGTTACGTCAAAGTGACTATCAAGGTTATATTGGTGCAGAATACCGACCAAAAATTCAATCAGATCAATCTTTTGCATGGAAAGAAAAGTACTTTTCCAATGACGTGAATACATAAACTGTTACTGCTGAAATTTGAATTTTATAGAGAAAAACGGTATATTTGACGATGAGCAATTGTCAGGAAAATATACCCTCTATGAATTTAGAACCATCGCCCAGCGCTTCTAATTCTCACGACCTAAAAATCAAAACAGCAAACAAAGATGTACATACTTGTTTAAAAGTTGTACATGAGGCCCTTACTGATGTAAAAGCCAAAGATATTCTAGAACTTGATGTAAGTTCTATTAGCAATGTTGCCGATGCGATTGTAATTGCAAGCGGAACATCTACTCGTCACGTAAAAGCACTTGCTGACAATGTTGCTGATGAAGCACGTAAAGCAGGTTTTCGCCCAATTGGTGTTGAGGGTGAACGAGACGCTGAATGGATCCTAATTGATCTAGGGTTCGTTGTTGTACACGTTATGCTACCTACCGCCCGTAAGTTCTATGACTTAGAAAGTTTGTGGCGTGTACCAGAATCAGTAGCGTAATGCTCAAAAAAGCGACCCAAATTGGTCGCTTTTTTTATATTCATAGTAACTGTTTTAAATCAATTTCAGGATATTGTTGCTTCACTGTATTCTTAATCTGCGCATAGAGCTGATCAGCTTTATTTGGTCCATAAAAATCACAATAAATGGCATAAAAAATTGTAATCAGTTCAGCATAGAGTGTTTGAGGTATTTGCTTAAGACAATTTTTTTCTGAACCATCAATAAATCGATAAGCAGCCAATAAGCGATGCTTTTTCATTTTTATCCCCAATTCATCTACGAACTCTAAATAATCATTCCGATGAACTGACTTTAAAATTGTGATTATAAAATCATAAAAAGCTTGAAATAGATCTACAGGCTGCTCTTCTTCCGCAATCACCACCTCTAGATCCTCTTTAACCTCAAGATGTTGCTGCTTTTCAACAATCGATATTTCATGCAAGACCTGACGCAACATGTCTTTGCGGAGCAACTGCAACTCATGTGTTGTACAAATTTCACTTAAAAAACGGTTTAATACAAAAGAAGGCTGATGACCATATTCACTTTCCCAATAGTGTAAAACACGTTGCAACACGGTATCTGGCAAAAATTGGGATAATCCTTTTGTGACTGCCTGCTTCTTTTGTTCAATTGTCAGTTCCACCATAGCAATCACCCCTTAATGCCGATGAGTGATGTTTTCAGTCTCAAAAGTCACATCTCTTTGAAACTCAGGATAAGATAACTCCGCATGTTCAGTGTAGTCCAAACCACGTTGTTCATGTTGTTGTGAAACTCGCAAACCACCCAAGAGCTTATCGAGTAATTTAAACATAATAAAAGATGCACCAAATCCCCAAATCAATGCAGACCCCACACCCAAGGCCTGAACAAGAATAATATCTAAATTAAATAGTGCTTTTTCAAAGAAAATACCTGCGGCTAATGTCCCCCATGCACCACAAACACCATGAACAGTGACAGCATCCACCACATCATCTAATTGCATCTTTTCTATAAATTGTGGAACAAAGGTAATTAATAATCCCGCAATTGCCCCTGTGATAATGGCAAACGGCGGTGACATTGTGGCACATCCTGCCGTAATTGCGACTAGGCCCGCTAATGAAGCATTAATCGTATGACGCATCAAGACTGCTTTTGATTGAAGCAGTGCAAGAATCATGTAAGTTGAAGCTGCTGCACACGCAGCAAGATGTGTATTCAGTGCAATACGCCCAATACTAACACTGGCTGCAACGGTTGAAGCAGCATTAAAACCAAACCAAGCAAACCACAAAATAAACCCACCTAGCGCAACTAGAGGTAAATTATGTCCAGCTAAAAAATGGCTTTGTCCTTTACGCCCAAATCGCCCTAAACGAGGGCCAAGGACAATAATCCCTGCAAGAGCTACCCAACCACCGATAGAATGCACAACTGTAGAACCTGCAAAATCAATAAAGCCCATTGCTTTAAGCCAACCATCTCCCCCAAACAAACCACCCCACGCCCAACTGCCAAAAACTGGATAAATCACACCACTCACAAAAATGGCACTTACCACATAGGCAACAAAATGGATACGCTCTGCCATTGCTCCACTCGCAATAGTTGTAGCTGTCGCAGCGAACATCATTTGGAAGAAAAGTAAGTTCCAGTGCCAATCATCCATCTGATCTGGCATAAAGTGGCTCAATCCAATCCATCCCGATTGATTTAAGCCAAACATTAATCCAAATCCAAACAACCAAAATACCAAGCCCCCGATACAGGTATCCATATAGTTCTTCATCAGTACATTGACGGTATTTTTACTACGCACTGAACCACTTTCGATCAATGCAAATCCTGCCTGCATGAAAAACACCAAGATCCCCCCAATAACCACCCAAACACTATCGAGTGAAATACGAATTTCTTGAATATTCGGTGCTGTTGAGGCGGATACTGATGTTGAGAGAAATATTAAAAAAGTAGAAATCAAAATTATATTTTTCATTAAATTCCCCTTAAAAGATCATTCAATCCAATGCAAGGAGAATGCCAAGATAAACATATATTTCTTTTTAGATTTTCAAGTATTTATATTTATTCAATAGACTTCCGTCATAAATCAAAAAACGTACAATTTATTTGATCTTAAATTAATCAGCAAAATTATTTAATTCAAG
>NZ_JANHGP010000064.1:0-58887 GCF_024494585.1 Acinetobacter sp. 5862 | reverse complement strand
ATTTTGTGTGTAGGCTTCTTCATTTGAAAATTATATCGCTGAAAAAGCCTTTACAGATAGGTTTGTGCAACAAAGCCTCTGATTGGTCATATTCTGTTTATATTAAATTTTTAGGGTATCAAGGGAAAACATGTTGTTTACTTCAACACCTATGACTTTGTAAGCCATAACCTTTGCCTATAGACTTTTGATCTATAGCGTCCTAAGCCGAATCGAGACCTTTTGGGTTTGTACACACTTGCTTTATAAGCATCGGTGCATGCTACTCTTTTCGATCCCCTTACGGAACTTTAATCGTTCCTCAACCCTTGAGACATAGTTTAGGCAGATCAGTGCGGGATTGTTTTCCTAAAAACTGGTATTTTTCGCCACTAATGAAATAATTTTGCATATCTCATCCAAAAATAAGAATTATTTTCCATTTCAATAAAAATTAGCTGATTTAAATTTCAATATATTCCAATTTAGATGTGTATTTTTTCATTTAAAACCTAAATTTATGCCCAGATCACCATAATGGCTGCCACAATTACCAGCCATAAACCTAAATGATCCGTCTTTGCCAACTTTTCTTTAAAGAAAAATACTGAGATCAGTAAGCTAAATAAAATTTCGATCTGACCCAGTGTTTTCACAATCGCCACAGTTTGCATACTCATGGCACTGAACCATCCCAAAGATGCTAAAAAACTGCAAATACTTACACGAAAGGTCAGACCAAGACGTTGCCACATGTTATACAGCGTACTGCGACTAAAGATTCCCAAATACAGCAATAATGCAATGCACTGAAAGCTAATCAAACTGCATAACACCCATCCTGCACGATGCAAAAATGGCAACATGCTCAGCTCTAAACTAGCTTCACGCACCAGAAGTGAAGTAATGGCAAAACATAAACCACTGCCTAAACCAATGATTAAAGTATTGAAGGAAAGTTGCGTACTATGTCGACCTTTACTCAATAAAAAAACTGCGATTGCCCCAATCAATACACCAACCCAGCCCAAAGTGGTCAATCGCTCCTGTAGAAAAACCACTGCAATCAAGGCTGCCAAAATCGCTTCGCTTTTAGCCAACCCGATACCAATCGCATAGTTCTTTTGTTGAAATAGTTTCACCATCAACGCTGTCGCAAAAATTTGGCTGATTCCTGCAATCACTACATAAAGCCAAAATGTATTGGAAAAATGGACTTGAACAGTGACAGGTTGATGCAGATAAAGGAATGCTAAATAACTAAACGCAAAAATCGGAGAAAAAATAAATCGGGCCAATGTCGTACCATAAGCATCGACTGAGGTACTGAGCTGTTTTTGAAATGCGTTGCGCCACGCCTGCATAAACGCAGCCATGATCGTGAATAGAATCCAAGTAAATGCCATAAACGCCAACGCACCATCAAAATGTGTGTGTAATTTACTCGCTTCCTTATGATTTTTCGAGTGTTATTAACACGCTGACGGATTGATCTGATTTTTTCTCTTTTTATGTATCCAACGTGCAACCACAATCACCAGAATAATCACAAATACCGTAATCACAACAGGCATCACAAATGCCAAAATCGACAAGACAATTGAGCCAATCAACTCACCTGTTGCCACTACAAAATTGCCCAGTCCACCAGTGGTTGCTGTTGAAACACCTCGAGCAGCGACCGTGCTCATTTGCACCACACCTGCTGTTCCGCCACCCACGATTAGCGCGGCTGCCCACGTTGCAAATTGTGACATTTCTCCACTACTGACTGCCATCGTACTGAGTGTACCTGCCACTACAGCAGCTGGTGTGGCAATGGTATCCAAAAGATTATCGACCCACGGCACATAGTAAGCTGCGATTTCACAGATCGTTGCAAATCCAAGTGCAGCGCATACAGATGGAATAGCTAACCATTCAAAGCCTTTGGCAGGTTCATACCAACCCAACAAAGTTGCAATGCTCATCACCAATAAAGGAACAAAGACACGGAATCCACAGGCAGCGCTTAATCCTACGCCGATACAAAGTCCTAATATTGTTTCCATCTTGGTTTTCCTTATTTTTGTCAGATATCGCTATCTTGTTATTTCATATTTTACAGTAACAAAAAAGCCCTATCGAGTGACAGGGCTTTCATCAAAACAGTGGGTAACTGTTTGGTGTTTGCGGCTTAGGCATTCTTACTGTTGAATTGATTGCCAAGGCATTTGGTACACGGAGGTAAACGATCAGTACCAATTTCTAAATAGGTGCGATGTCCGCATTGGACACAAAAATAGAAGCCAGTTCCAGGTCTTTCGCCAGCAGTAACCATCTTTGTTCTCCATAGATTTTAGAAATGGTTCATATACTATAGCGTGATAGTTTTGATTATTTATTGACCTTTCCGACAAGTGGTATTGGCAATTTAGTTAATAAATATTTTAAAACAGAGTTAATTGAAATTCTCGCTAAAAAATTTCAACTATTTTAAATATAAAATTAGCAGAAACTTGAATATTTTTTAAAAAGAGTTCTCTCTACTATATTCATAAATCAATCAAAGATTTTCGTCATACTATTTATAGAAATAATTTCTTCTAAATTATATTCGATATTTTCATAAATCTTTTTATAAATTTTAGGTAAATATTGAATAATATCATTCATATCCACTTCCAGTTTATCAAATCCATGATACTTTTCTAAGTATTCAATAGTTAATTGTTTTTCTTCATCCCTCATTTTAACAACAGGATCAAAATCTCGATATAAGTGCTTATCTGTTAAATGTACTAGACCACATCCAAAATTATAAACTACAGCTTCCCATCCTCCTGTTTGAAGCATGTCAATGTCTCTTACTTTCTGCTTTTTCCCATTAGCATTTAAAAATCCCCACTCTCCTATTTGGACATTATTGCTAACTAAATCAAATGCATTCTGACGAAATTGACAACCATTATCCCAATCGATTAAATAGCTAACCCTCTGTAAGGAATCTAATTCTTGCCTAATAATACCAATGCATACTCCATAACATTCATGCTTGTAAAGTAATTCAAAAGACTTCTTATTTTCGGCTGATCTAGCTTGAACTTGAGCTATGAATTTCTCTAGTATATTCATCATGTAACCAACTTGTATTTCTTATATTAAAAACCCCACTTTAAAGTAGGGTATTTTTTTAAACAATATCAATTACTTTTAGCTAAAGTATTAAGCTACTTGACCTTATAAAAAGTCCTGTACAAAACGCTGTAATACACCGCCCGCTTAAAAAGAAACTGCTCTACATCAAAATGATCAAAGTTTAATTGCCGTTTGCCACATAATGTGCATATAAAATATCTGCAAAATCGCTTTCAGTGACTTCACCGATGACTAAATCTCTGACAGCATCAGCTAACAGCTCGTTATCTCGTAGCAGTTCATAATCATTTAAAGATAAATATTCCAAAGCAACTGCTAAACCAGTCCGTTTATTTGCATCAGACAATGCATGAGCATTTGCAATACTTGCAGCATATTTAGCTGCTATTTCAAACACATCATCTAAACCTTCATAAACAATCGCATTATCCACACGCGCTAAAGCACCTTGCAATTTTCCAATATCTGCTGCACCTTTCATACCTTTTTCTGTGGCTAGAATAAAGGCATTGATCTCAATCACACGCTCAAATGGAAAACAAATAATATTCATTACATATCTGCAAGGCGTTTAAATGTCTTACTATGTGTACGCAACGCTAGTTTTGTTTCTGACTTTACGATCTGACGACCAGTTTCACCTGACAAATCTAATTGCTTCGTTGCTTGAATTCTCGGGCGTTCAACTGCAGCAACACCATATTTTTCTACTTTTTTATTCATCAACTAATCCCAATAAAAAAAGCTCTATCCTAAGATAGAGCTTTCCTTCCATTTTTACAACGTCAAAGCATTAACTCACACAACCGAACCTTCTAAAAAGTCTTGTGCAAAACGCTGTAATACCCCACCCGCTTCATACACAGAAACTTCTTCTTCTGTATCTAAACGGCAAGTTACAGGCACTTCAAGAATTTCTTCTTTACCATCAGCAGTTGAACGCTCAATCACTAAAGTTAAAGTCGAACGCGGTGCAATATTACCAATCACACTATATAGCTCCGTCCCATCTAACTTCAACGTTTTACGATCCGTGCCCGCTTTAAACTCAAGCGGTAACACGCCCATACCCACTAAGTTAGTACGGTGAATACGCTCAAAACCTTCAGCCACGATTGCTTCAACACCTGCAAGACGAACACCTTTCGCTGCCCAGTCACGGCTTGAACCTTGACCATAATCCGCACCTGCAACAATGATCAAAGGTTGCTTACGGTTCATGTAAGTTTCAATCGCTTCCCACATACGCATCACTTCGCCTTCAGGCTCTACACGCGCTTTTGAACCTTGTTTAATCGTGCCGTCTGAACGAACCACCATTTCATTAAACAATTTCGGGTTGGCAAATGTTGCACGTTGGGCTGTCAAATGGTCACCACGATGTGTCGCATATGAGTTGAAGTCTTCTTCAGGTACGCCCATTTTGTGTAGGTATTCACCCGCAGCCGAATCCATCATGATCGCATTTGAAGGCGACAAATGGTCAGTCGTGATGTTATCACCCAAAATTGCAAGCGGACGCATGTTGGTCAAAGTACGTGGTGCAGCCAACGCCCCTTCCCAATACGGCGGACGACGGATATAAGTACTCATAGGACGCCAGTCGTAAAGTGGGCTTTCCGCTTGCTCAACTTCACCGAGGTCAAACATAGGAATGTAGACTTTACGGAATTGTTCAGGCTTCACAGCTTCTTTTACCAGTGCATCGATTTCAGCATCAGATGGCCAGATATCTTTCAGGTAAATTGGATTACCGTCTTTGTCTGTACCCAATGCATCTTTTTCGATGTCAAAACGAATTGTCCCTGCAATCGCATACGCTACCACAAGTGGAGGCGATGCCAAGAACGCTTGTTTTGCATAAGGATGGATACGACCATCGAAGTTACGGTTACCTGAAAGTACCGCTGTCGCATACAGGTCGCGGTCAATGATTTCTTGTTGAATCACTGGATCAAGTGCACCTGACATCCCGTTACATGTAGTACATGCATACGCCACGATACCAAAACCAAGTTTCTCTAGGTCTTTGAGCACGCCAGCTTCTTCAAGATACAATGCCGCCGCTTTAGAACCTGGTGCAAATGAAGATTTCACCCAAGGTTTACGCACTAAGCCCAGTTCATTGGCTTTACGCGCCAATAGACCTGCTGCCACGGTATTACGTGGGTTTGAGGTATTGGTACAAGACGTGATCGCAGCAATGATGATCGCGCCATCAGGCATTAAACCATCAGTACGGTTTTCAACAACGCCTGCAATACCTTTTTCTTTCAAGTCAGCAGTCGATACACGTGCATGTGGGTTTGATGGACCTGCAATGTTACGAGTCACGGTTGAAAGATCGAAACGAAGTACACGTGGGTACTGCGCTTTGCTCATATCCGATGCCCAAAGACCGATTTCTTTAGCATATTGCTCAACCAATGCCACTTGCGCATCTTCACGACCCGTCAGGCGTAAATAATCAATGGTGTTCTGGTCGATGTAGAACATCGCCGCTGTTGCACCATATTCAGGTGTCATGTTCGAAATCGTAGCACGGTCGCCTACAGACATGCTGTCAGCGCCTTCACCGAAGAACTCTAAATAAGCACCAACAACACGCTCTTTACGCAAGAACTCAGTTAAAGCGAGTACGATATCCGTTGCAGTAATGCCTGCTTGACGCTGACCGACTAGCTCAACACCGATAATGTCTGGTAGGCGCATCCACGATGCACGACCAAGCATGACATTTTCAGCTTCCAAACCACCCACGCCAATTGAAATTACGCCAAGCGCATCGGTATGTGGTGTGTGAGAATCTGTACCCACACAGGTATCAGGGAAAGCCAAGCCATCACGGTTTTGAATCACTGGAGACATTTTCTCCAAGTTGATCTGATGCATGATGCCGTTGCCCGCAGGGATCACATCAACATTTTTAAAAGCGGTTTTGGTCCACTCAATAAAATGGAAACGGTCTTCATTACGACGATCTTCAATCGCACGGTTTTTCTCAAACGCGTCAGGATCAAAGCCGCCATATTCAACTGCCAAAGAGTGATCCACGATCAACTGCGTTGGAACTACTGGGTTCACTTTAGAAGGATCGCCACCTTTGTCAGCAATCGCATCACGTAAACCAGCAAGGTCGACGAGTGCGGTTTGACCTAAGATGTCATGACATACCACACGTGCAGGATACCAAGGAAAATCCATGTCCTGACGGCGTTCAATCAATTGCTTTAAATAATCAGTTAAGTTTTCTGCATCAGCTTTACGTACAAGCTGCTCTGCCAACACTTTAGATGTGTATGGCAAAGTTTCATATGCGCCTGGCTGAATATCTTCAACGGCTTGACGCACGTCATAGTATTCGAGCTGGGTACCTGCCAGCGGTTTACGGTATTGATTTGTCATTAACCACGCTCCGCCAATGGTTTAAATTCTAAGTTTTCAGGGCCAGTATAGTTCGCGCTTGGACGAATAATCTTGCCGTCTTGACGTTGTTCAATCACATGTGCAGACCAACCCGCTGTACGTGCAATCACGAATAATGGAGTGAACATTGCTGTTGGAACACCCATCAAGTGATAGCTCACCGCGCTGAACCAATCGAGGTTCGGGAACATGTTCTTCACTTCTTTCATCACTGCTTCTAAACGTTCAGCAATGAGGTACATTTTGGTGTTCTCTTGAGCATCTGCAAGATCACGCGCCACTTTCTTGATCACTTCGTTACGTGGATCAGAGATGGTATAAACAGGGTGACCAAAGCCAATGATCACTTCTTTTTTCTCTACACGGCTACGGATGTCTGCTTCTGCTTCATCAGCGTTGTCATAACGTTGTTGAATCACGAATGCAACTTCGTTCGCACCACCATGTTTTGGTCCGCGAAGCGCACCAATACCACCCGTGATTGCTGAGTACATGTCAGAACCTGTACCTGCTACAACGCGTGATGTAAATGTTGATGCGTTGAATTCGTGCTCAGCATACAAAATAAGTGATGTATGCATTGCTTGAATCCACTCTTCAGATGGTGCTTCGCCATGAAGTAAATGGAGGAAATGCGCAGCGATCGAGTCATCATTGGTTTCAACTTCGATACGACGACCGTTGTTGCTGAAGTGGTACCAATACAACAACATTGAACCCAAGCTTGCCATCAATTTATCAGCGATGTCTTTTGCACCTGCTTCATTGTGGTCTTCATGTTCAGGCGTTAAACAACCTAAAACTGATACACCTGTACGCATCACGTCCATTGGGTGTGCAGATGGTGGTAACTGCTCAAGTGCAGTTTTCAATGCGGCTGGTAAGCCACGAAGTGCTTTCAGTTTTGCTTTATAGGCTTTCAACTCAGCTTTGTTTGGCAGTTTGCCATGTACAAGCAAGTGCGCAACTTCTTCAAATTCGCTACCCACTGCAAGGTCAAGAATGTCATAACCACGATAGTGCAAGTCATTACCACTACGACCCACTGTACAAAGTGCTGTGTTACCTGCAACTTGACCACTTAACGCAACTGATTTTTTTGGCTTGAAGCCTGTTGGAGTTTCATTACTGCTCATAAGATTGTCCTTTTTTATATCTTTGGGGTAAAACTTATAAAGTTCTTAATCTCCCTAAATCCCTCTTTCCAAAGAGGGGTTAGGGGAGATTGTTTGACTTATTTATTCTTTGCGAAAGTTCCATCTAGGTATTGTTCAAATGCATGGTAGTTAATGCGTTCATACAATTCTTGACGGGTTTGCATGGTGTCAACAACGTTCTTCTGTGTGCCTTCTTGACGCAAAGTCACATACACATTTTCTGCTGCTTTGTTCATCGCACGGAATGCTGAGAGTGGGTATAACGCAATGCTCACATCCGCAGAAGCCAACTCTTCAGTCGTGAATAATGGTGTAGAACCAAATTCAGTAATGTTTGCTAATACTGGAACTTTAGTCAGGTCAGCAAATTGCTTGTACATCGCCAATTCAGTGATCGCTTCAGGGAACAACATATCCGCACCTGCTTCGATATACGCACCTGCACGATCAATTGCTGCTTGTAAGCCTTCAACTGCAAGTGCATCAGTACGTGCCATGATCACAAAGTTTTCATCAGTACGCGCATCCACTGCCGCTTTGATACGATCAACCATTTCTTGTTGCGTAACAATCGCTTTGTTAGGACGGTGTCCACAACGCTTAGCACCAACTTGGTCTTCGATGTGCATTGCTGCCGCACCGAACTTAATCATTGATTTAGTGGTACGTGCAATGTTGAATGCTGAAGCACCAAAACCTGTATCCACATCAACCAATAATGGGAGATCACAGACATCAGTAATACGGCGTACATCCGTCAATACATCATCAAGGTTACTAATCCCTAAATCAGGTAAACCTAACGAACCTGCGGCAACACCACCACCAGACAAATAAATTGCTTTATAGCCTGCACGTTTTGCTAACAATGCATGATTGGCGTTGATCGCACCAACCACTTGTAATGGTTTTTCATTTGCGACCGCGTCGCGGAATAGCTGACCAGCAGATTTAGCCATGTTGATGTTCTCCTTGGGTTTGCAGCAATGTTTGCTCAACAATTTTGTAAGATGCATTGATGTGACGGTGCATCAGCATTTCGGCAAGTTCACCGTCACCTTCTGCGATCGCATCTAAAATGCGGATATGTTCGTCCCAAGCTTTGCTCGGTCGATTTGGGGTGTTTGAAAATTGAATTCGGTACATACGGATGAGGTGATACAGCTCATCACATAACATTTTTTCTAAGGTTCTATTGCCACTGCTTTTGATAATGCAGTAATGGAAATCGTCTTGACCTTCTTGTAGGTAATAACCCTTACCTGCTTTAAAATTTTCATCTTCAGCATGCATTCGCAACACATCACGCAATGCTAAGATTTGTTTTTTATCAATATGCTGTGCAGCCAACTTACAAGCTAAGCCTTCAAGTGAAGCACGAATTTGGTAAAGTTCTTTAAATTGTTGTAGAGAAAGAGAAACAACTCTCGCACCAACATGGGCGGTACGCTCAACCAATCGCTGGCCTTCTAGACGATGAATCGCCTCACGCAATGGACCACGACTGATCCCATAAATACGTGCCAACTCAGGTTCAGAAATCTTACTGCCCGCAGGAATTTGTCCTAATACAATCGCCGATTGAATTTGCTTAAATACATGTTCCGTCAGGGTAATACTCTGACTTGTGCTGATGGCTTGAGGAACAAGGGTATCTTGCATATTGTCGACAATCTCTACAGTTTTTATGATTTTATAACGAGATAGAAGAAAAAATGCAATAGGATTGTCGACAATAAAATAGAATGATCCAGTCAATACTATTCGATTGCCTCACAATAGAATGTTCTAAAAAAGGTACTAAAATATATAATAATTATATATAAAACATACTCTTACTAAAACTTAAGTACTTTATTTCGATTGATTCAAGGCATTTTTCCCAGTATTTATGTTACGTATGCTACGACCATGGTATGACAGCTTGATTGTAGACAATCCTTATAATCGATCGATTTTATACGAATTTTTGTAAGTAAATACTGCACCAGAAATGTAAATAACAGCGTGCTTCATCATCGCTTTATTGGTACATTATTGGGCATCTGGAGCAGCGCTCCACAAGACACATCCATGCACCTTGTTGAATAAAAGGACATTGTTAATGTTTCAACATATCCCACCTTATGCAGGCGACCCAATTCTCTCTTTAATGGAACAGTTCAACGCTGATCCACGCGCTGAAAAGGTTAATTTAAGTATTGGTTTGTACTACAACGAAGACAGTATCGTTCCACAGCTCGAAACTATTATCGAAGCTCAAAAACGTATTGCACCTAAAAATACTCAAACCAAACTTTATCTACCAATGGAAGGTTTTAAACCTTACCGTGATGCGATTCAAGCGTTATTGTTTGGTGTAAATAGCCCTGCAATTCAACAAGGTCGTGTTGCTACTATCCAAACGCTTGGTGGTTCAGGTGCATTAAAAGTTGGTGCAGATTTCTTAAAAACTTATTTCCCAAATTCAGAAGTGTGGGTAAGCCAACCAACGTGGGATAACCATGTTGCAATTTTCAACGGTGCTGGCATCAAGAGCAACTACTATCCATACTTCGATGCTGAAACACGTGGCGTTGATTTTGATGGCATGTTGTCGACATTAAAAACTTTGCCAGAGCAAAGCATCGTGTTGTTACACCCTTGCTGTCACAACCCAACAGGTGCAGATCTAAATCCAGCACAGTGGGATGAAGTAATTGCGGTATTAAAAGAGCATAACTTGATTCCATTCCTCGACATCGCTTACCAAGGCTTTGGCGATAGCATGGAACAAGATGCTTATGCGATTCGTGCTTTAGACCAAGCTGGTTTAAACTTCATCGTCAGCAACTCGTTCTCTAAAATCTTCTCACTTTATGGTGAGCGTGTTGGTGGTTTAACTTTCGTGTGTGATGATGCTGAAGCAGCAAAATGCACATTCGGTCAGTTAAAAGCAACGGTACGTCGTATCTACTCTAGCCCACCAACAACTGGTGCATGGTTGGTTGATCAAGTGTTAAATGACACTGATCTGAATCAACAATGGCAAGGCGAAGTCAAAGAGATGCGTGAGCGTATTATCAAAATGCGTAGCATCTTAAAAGATGAACTGACTAAAGCACTCCCTGACCGTGACTTTAGCTACCTTGTAAACCAAAAAGGTATGTTCAGCTACACAGGTTTGACAGGCGAGCAAGTCGACACCTTACGTGAAGAATATGCAATTTACCTTGTACGTAGTGGTCGTATCTGTGTTGCTGGTTTAAATATGAATAATATTTATAAAGTTGCCACAGCAATGGCTGAAGTTCTAGCAAAATCAGCTTAAAATCCCCTTGCGGAGCTATAATCACTCCTCATCTCCCTTTTAAAAGGGAGACTTTATGGATCAAAAAAGGTTGTTTCACGTGAAACAACCTTTTTTATTTTTTTATAAAATCAAATCAATCTAACTTAAAAATTGACCACTAAACCCAAGCATAGAGAGACCTCTTCCTCATTAAATGTGTATCTATGAATGTTCAACGCCTCTATCTCTTTGTATACTGCAAAACATTAACAAACTACAAATAGCTCTTCTCAAAATGACTCAACTGACTTGCTTTAAAGCCTACGATATTCGCGGAAAATTAGGCACAGAATTGAATGAAGAAATCGCCTACAAAATTGGTCGTGCCTATGGACAGATCTATCAACCTAAAAAAGTGGTGATTGGTTGTGATATTCGTTTGAGTAGCGAAGGTTTAAAACAAGCAACCATTCGAGGTCTCAATGATGCGGGTGTCAATGTTCTAGATTTAGGCATGACGGGCACTGAAGAAGTCTATTTCGGCGCTTTTCATCTTGATGTTCAAGGTGGCATTGAAGTAACTGCCAGCCACAACCCAATGGATTATAATGGTATGAAATTGGTTCGTGAAAATGCACGTCCAATCAGTGCTGATACAGGTTTAAAAGACATCCAAGCTCTCGCTGAATCAGGTACTTTTAGCGAAGTTGAGCAGAAAGGTTCGACTGAAAACTATAATGTTTTGCCTGAATTTGTCGATCACTTATTAACATATATCGACCCACAAAAAATTAAGCCACTTAAACTTGTGGTCAATGCAGGCAATGGGGCTGCGGGTCATGTGATTGATGCGATTGAACAGAAATTTCAAGAACTGAATATTCCTGTTGAATTTATGAAAATCCATCATGAAGCCGATGGAACTTTTCCTAATGGAATTCCGAATCCGATCTTAATTGAAAACCGAGACAGTACCCGTGAAGCTGTGCTTGCGCACAATGCAAATATGGGCATTGCTTGGGATGGTGACTTTGACCGTTGCTTCCTATTTGATGAGAAAGGTCAATTCATCGAAGGCTACTACATCGTTGGTTTATTAGCACAAGCATTCTTAATCAAACAATCTGGCGAAAAAATTGTGCATGATCCACGCCTAGTTTGGAATACCTTTGATATCGTAGAGCAATACCAAGGTATCGCAGTTCAATCAAAATCTGGACATGCTTTTATTAAAGATGTGATGCGTGAACATAATGCTGTTTACGGTGGGGAAATGAGTGCACATCATTATTTCCGTGACTTTGCTTATTGTGATAGCGGTATGATTCCTTGGTTACTCACCATTGCTCTACTCTCAGAAACAGAACAATCACTCTCGACACTCGTTGAAAATATGATTGCCAAATTCCCTTGTAGCGGCGAAATCAATTTTAAAGTAGCAGACACGCAAGCAACGGTTCAAAAGATTTTTGATCATTATGCCGACCAGAATCCACAGGTTGATCGTACCGATGGTGTCAGCCTTGATTTTGGTGCATGGCGTTTGAATGTCCGCGCATCGAATACCGAGCCTTTACTGCGTTTAAATATTGAAAGTCGTGCTGATCAAAACCCACAGTCAATGCAAAGCTATGTGGATGAGTTGACACATTTAATTCAGGGCTAATCAAAGAACAGGGAGCAATCGCTCCCTGTTCTTACTTGAAATACGAGTTATTTATACCCATTCGGATTTTGCTTCTGCCAGTTCCAGCTATCTGCCAACATATCTTGCAATGTATATTGCGGCTTCCAACCTAACTCTGCTATAGCACGTGTATTATCTGCAAATGAAATGGCCACATCACCTGCACGGCGTGGCGCAAATTCAAAAGCCACTGGCACACCATTGATCTGTTCAAAAGTATCTTTCACCTGTAAAACCGATGAACCATTGCCTGTGCCAATGTTCCATGCACGGCAGCCTTGTGTAGATAAGCGATTATTTAAGGCACATAAATGGGCTTTGGCTAAATCGACTACATGGATATAATCACGAACCCCTGT
Organism: Acinetobacter sp. 5862; assembly: GCF_024494585.1. Classification (NCBI taxonomy): domain Bacteria; kingdom Pseudomonadati; phylum Pseudomonadota; class Gammaproteobacteria; order Moraxellales; family Moraxellaceae; genus Acinetobacter; species Acinetobacter sp. 5862. Next base: position 45,870 of record NZ_JANHGP010000064.1, on the reverse strand, counting down.
ACCATCGATGGTGTCATAATCATTGCCATAAATGGACAATTTTTCGCGACGACCGACTGCGACTTGAGTGACATAAGGCATTAAGTTATTTGGAATTCCTTGTGGATCTTCACCAATCTGACCGCTTTTATGCGCGCCAACAGGGTTAAAATAACGAAGTAAAGCAATCGACCAACGCGAGTCTGCCTGTGCCAGTTTTTGCAGTATTTGCTCAACAATCAGTTTGGTATACCCATAATTGTTATTTGGCATTCCTGTTGGCATATCTTCATTCAAAGGCGAAAGATTGGCTTCGTCATAAACCGTTGCAGATGAACTGAATACCAAGCTAAATACACCTGCGCGTTCCATCGCCTTGACCAACTGAACACTGCCCGTAATATTATTGTCAAAATAAGCCAATGGAATCTGCTGGCTTTCACCAACCGCTTTCAGACCAGCAAAATGAATGACTGCATCAATCTGATGGTCTTGGAAAACTGAATCTAACTCAGCCTGATTGCGAATATCACCCTGCACAAACACCAAATTTTTATTTGCTAATGCTTGTACTCGACACAAAGACTCTTCAGAGCTGTTTGAGAGGTTATCGAAGACAATCACCTCGTGACCTGCGGTAAGCAACTCTAAACAGGTATGGGAGCCAATATAGCCCGCACCACCCGTCACTAAAACTTTAGCCATCTGTTTTTCCTAATAATATTTTCAATAAACCTTGTGTTGATGCATCAAATTTAGAGAGATCATCCTGTTCACGGTTCAAAATCGGTAATAGCTGATTGGCAATTTCTTTGCCTTTTTCAACGCCCCATTGATCAAAAGGGTTAATATTCCACAACACCGACTGCACAAAAACCTTATGTTCATACATCGCAATCAGCATCCCTAAGCTATAAGGATTCAGCTCTTTGAGTAAAATAGTGGAGCTAGGTTGATTGCCTTCATATTGTTTATAGGTTGGTAAATCTTCTAGCTCATCTGCTGCCAAGGCTTGATTTCCAAAGGCCAACAGGCGCGACTGTGCCAAACAGTTGGACAAAGCCAAATGATGCTGCTCAGCCAAGGCCTCTGCACTTTCAGCATAGGTAAACTGATTGGCATTATAGCGTTTCACAGGGGCAATAAAGTCACAACTGACGGAGTGCGTGCCTTGATGCAGCAATTGATAAAAGGCATGCTGTGCATTGGGCCCAACCTCTCCCCACACAATTGGGCAAGTGGCTGAACTGACCTTTTCTCCATTACGTTGAATCGATTTCCCATTAGATTCCATTTCAAGCTGCTGCAAATAAGCTGCAAAATATTTGAGACGACCATCATACGGTAAAACTGCATGGGTCTGGATATCCAGAAAATTGTTATTCCACGCGCCTAATAGCCCCATCAAAACAGGAATATTCTGCTGAAAGGGTGCGGATTGAAAATGCTGGTCAATCGCATAAGCACCTGCTAACAGTTGCTTAAATCCGTCAACACCAATGGTCAGGGCAATTGGTAAACCAATACATGACCACAAGGAATAACGCCCCCCAACCCAATCCCAGAGCAACAGCTGTTTATCAGCAGCAATGCCCCACTCTGTCATCTTGTCAGGCTTAGTCGAAACCCCGATAAAATGATTTTGCAGAATCTTCTCATTTTGCCCCAATGCCTTTTCTAACCATTGACGTACGGTTTGGGCATTAGAAAGTGTATCAATAGTGCCAAATGACTTTGATGAAATAATAAATAGAGTTGTTTCAGGGCGGAGTTGATGCAGTAACTCAGACAGTTGACTACCATCCATAGTCGAAACAAAATGTACATTCAAAGGTTTTGTAGTTGCGACCTTAAAGTCAGACAGCGCATGGGTCACCATGAGTGGACCAAGATCAGACCCCCCCACACCAATATTGACCACATCTTGAATCACCTCACCCGTCGCACCACGATACTGTCCAGCATGGATTTTATCCACTAAAGCATACATTCGCTCCAACTGTTGCTGTACCAGTTGATTGACTTCGGAAAAATCTGGACTCGATTGTGGTAAACGTAAAGCCCAATGCATCGCTGCACGATGTTCTGTATAGTTAATCTGCTCAGATGAAAACAGTGTTTTGATCCACCGTTTTAAATCTTGTGCCTGCGCTAAATACACTAAGCTATTTAAAATCGTTTGATCAATACGATGCTTACTAAAGTCCAAAACAATTTGGTCATACTCAACCGAAAAACGTTTAAAGCGTGCAGAATCTGCTGCAAATAATGTATTTAGATGAACCTCTTTAAATTGCTGTTGTAAAGATATCAGGTGCTCCACGACGGAAGCCTGCTCTTTTACAGCAAAAGGCTGAATCTGCTCGATCATCTTTAACGTCCCACGCCCATATATGCAAAACCTTGTGCTTTGACATAGTCAGGATCATAAATATTGCGACCATCCAAAATTAAAGGATGCCTCATCAACTGTTCAAGCTGCTTAAATTCTGGACTCCAGTATTGTTTCCAAGCCGTAAGTACACAAAGACCATGCACATTTTTTACCGCATCATACTGATTTTCACAAAGAATCAGATCGTCACGTTGACCATACATTAGCTTTATTTCATCTAAAGCTTGAGGATCATGAAGATGAACCGTTACCCCTTGCGCCCAGAGTGCTGCAAGCATTTGGTGAATAGGTGATTGCTGAATACTTGAGGTATTTTCTTTAAAAGAAGCACCCCAAATTGCAACAGATTTTCCCTGTAAATCCCCATGATAATAGTTCCAAAACTTACGGAACAAGATTTCTTTTTGTTGCTCATTAATTTGCCATACTTGTGCAAGCAATTGGCTTTTCACGCCTGTATTTGCAACTGTATTAGAGAGTGTCAGAATATCATGAGAGAAATTTTCCCCACCAAAACCTGCGCCTGGAGATAAATAAGCTGAACCAATACGGTTATCCGCTGCCATACCCTGACGTACTGATGCAATATCAATCCCAAGTTTCTCAGCAACCACGGCCAAATCATTGATATAACTGATCCGTGTTGCCAACATGCCTGAGATACTGAGTTTGGTAAACTCAGCATCCAGAATTGGCATAAATAGATATTGTTGTTCCAAAGGAAAAAACGGTCTTAAAAGCTCTCTGACTTTGACTTGAACTTCAGCTTGGGAACATCCAACAATCAACTGCTTTGCTTGGGTCAGACTCTGTAACGCATTTCCCTCTTGGATGGTATCTGGTAAATAGACCCAGTCATCTTCAGAAAGGATTTGTTGAAAATGCTCAGTCCCATGTAAACCAAAGGTGGATGCATTGATCATCAGTTTAGGATGAATAATCGGACGCTGTTTGAGTGATGCTAACAGTTGAAAAACTTGCTGCTCTTGAGTTTGATTAAAACTAAATAAGTAGGCATCAATGTCTAAAGGAATACCATCCAGATCACGATAAATCAAAAATCCACTACTGAGTTGTTTTTCAAGTAAGCGACTGACATTTTCATCATGAAAAGAATATTGCTGACCACTTTCATTTGGGTTGAGGTGGGAACACCAATATACAAAATGTCCAGATTCAGACAATAATGCAGACATTACCCCCGCATATAATGTATTGCCAAAGATTGCAACTTTCATCAATATTTGCCCTAACTTATAGAGCTAATTCTTGAATTAAGCCCTTAAAATCTTCACCCAGTTTTGGATGTTCAATACCATAGTGCAATACAGCCTTTAGATAACCTAACTTACTGCCACAGTCAAAAGTCTGCCCTTTCATACGATAGGCTTCGACTATTTCTGTTTGCTGTAAAGCCGCAATCGCATCCGTGAGTTGGATTTCATTCCCTGCCCCACGGGGTGTATCTGCTAATAGACCCATAATCTGAGCGGGTAAAATATAACGTCCCACCACCGATAAATTTGAAGGAGCTGTGCCGACAGCAGGCTTTTCAACAATTCCCTGCATCGTAATACTTTCACCTTCGTTCGGTGTAACTGCAACATCCACAATACCATATTGATCGACTAGATGATCAGGCACCGCTTCTACCATGATTTGTGCTGCTTTCGACTGTTCAAAACGCTGAATCATGAGTGACAAATCATTATCACAGCTTTGATTCTTGACCAGTACATCAGGCAATAACACCGCAAAAGCTTCATCGCCCACGATATCTTTCGCACACAATACCGCATGACCTAGTCCTAGGGGTTGTGGTTGGCGCACACTCACCACACTCACATGCTTAGGTAAAATATCAGTAATTTCCTTGAGTAAATCAAATTTCTTTTTTTGCTCTAAAGTTGTTTCAAGCTCAAAATTACGATCAAAATAGTTTTCTATTGAAGCTTTTGAGGAATGAGTGACCAAAATAATTTGTTCTATACCTGCCTCAACTGCCTCACGTACCACATACTCAATTGCGGGACGATCGACTACCGTCACCATTTCCTTTGGAATGGATTTACTTGCTGGTAAAAAACGGGTGCCTAAACCTGCGACGGGTAAAATTGCTTTTTTGATCATACAATACTCTCTTAATTAACTCGTACTTCGCCGCTACGTTTATAGCCATCAACATAATATTCTAACTGACTTAAAGCCCAATCTACATCATGATCTGCTGCAGTCATTTGATTGATTCGACTGAATACAGACTGAATCTCTTGTAACGGATAATGCTTTTCAAAAGAACGTAAAATACGAGTATGCTCAGTATAACCTGTGTTATCTTGATCGATGAGTAATTCCTCGTAAAGTTTTTCTCCCGGACGTAAACCACTATAAGCGATTTCAATATCACCATCCGTTGTATTTGCTTCTCGAACTTTTAAACCACTTAAAGCGATCATTTGTCGTGCTAAATCCTGAATTCGAACAGGTTCACCCATATCGAGTAAGAATACATCACCACCTGAACCTAATGCCCCAGCTTGAATGACTAACTGAGAAGCTTCAGGAATCGTCATAAAATAACGTGTTACATCAGGATGAGTCACCGTAATTGGGCCACCTTTTGCAATCTGCTGTCTAAATAAAGGTACAACCGAACCAGAAGAACCCAATACATTTCCGAAACGCACAATGCTAATCTGAGTATTTGGTTTCGTCTCAGCCACGGCTTGACAATAAAGCTCGGCCATCCGCTTCGATGCACCCATGACATTCGTCGGTCTAACTGCTTTATCCGTTGAAATCAATACAAAGGTTTCCACGCCTTTTTTTACAGCGGCATTTAAACTATTTGCGGTTCCAATTGCATTATTTTTTAATCCAGCAATTGGATTACACTCAACCAATGGAACATGTTTATAAGCGGCGGCATGGTAGACTGTTTGCACATGATATTGTTCGATGATACGTTCTAATTTTTGTTGATCTTGTACAGTCCCTAAAATGGGAACAATGTCGCAACTGGCAGTTTGCCTTAACTCTTTATCAATATCATATAATGCAAACTCAGTTAATTCATATAAAACCAGCATTTCAGGTTGATTTTTTATGATTTGTCGACAAAGCTCTGAACCAATCGATCCGCCAGCACCTGTCACCATAACAATTTTATTTTGAATATTTTTAGCCAATAAATGGGCAATAGGTGGAACAGGATCTCGTCCTAAAAGGTCAATAATATCAACCTCACGGATATCTGAAACTCGAATATCACCATCAACAAGTTTAGTGAGCCCTGGCAGTTCTGTGACTTTCACAAACGCTGGTTCTAATTGTTGAATAATTTCACTTTTTCGTACACGCCCCACAGAAGGTAAAGCAAGTAAGATTTCATCTATCTTATATTTTTTAAAATTCCGTAGTGCTTTCGCAGTAGAATAAACTTTTAAGCCACCTACAATTTGATCTTGTAATGAAACTTTATCATCAATAAAGAAAACTGGCGTATGGTCATCTGAGCGATGTAAAGCTGCTGCGATTTGCTGACCAGCATCACCTGCACCATAGATTACTACCCTTTTACAAGCACTATGAGTGTGTAAGGTTGCTTTCACAATAAAACGAATAAATGCTCGACTGCACCATATCCATGCAAACATCATAAAGCCGAACATAAATGGAATCGACATCGGGATATATGCATGACTAAATGCATTAAATCCATACAGTATTATCATCATACTGCATACAGCAAATGCCAGTTTGATGATAAAGACTTCATCAAATGTTCGAACAATAAAATGATAAACGCCTGTCAACAATAAGCTAATAATTGAAAGAAATGTGATTAAAATTACACCGTGGTTAAGTCCAGGTACAACTTCTGCTCCTAAATCAAATAAGCGAATGACATAACACAACCATAAAATCACAGGAAATGCGAATAAGTCTAAAAATACCAATAGAGCCTGTTTTGCTAGCCTTGGTGCTGATGCAAGCTGATAAATAATCTTTTTCACAATAATCTTCTAATTATCCCACTAAGCATGCGCACGTTATACGCAATTCTTCCACAAGCTGAAATGACGATCTTGCATTAATAATACAACGATAAAGCAAAAAGCTAATTTATGATTACCTGCTTTAAGCTCTATCGCCTATTCTCTTATCAATGATCTAAAACTTTCTTTAGTTTTTCAATCGCATCAACGGTTTTCTTAATATTATCTTCGCTCAGTGTTGGATGTACTAAAAACATAAGACTAGTTTCACCAAGCTGCTGGGCATTTTTTAAACGTTCTTTCGGTCGCCAATTCGTATTATCAAAAGCATGCTCTAAATACACTTCAGAACATGAACCACTATAACATGGTACACCTTCTGTATTGATAAATTGCATGATCCGATCACGAGACCAACCACTTGGTAACGCATTTATATTAACTTGCACATAACATTTATATTGTGCATGTAAATAATCATCTGTTGGTCGATTTACAGTAAAATAATTAGAATGATCAAATGCTTTTAAGATTTTATCTGCATTTTCTATCCTATTTTTCGTCCAATCTGGCATATAAGTGAGTTGAATGCGACCAATAACAGCTTGCATTTCCATCATACGCCAGTTTGTGCCAAAAGAATCGTGTAACCAACGAAATCCTGGTGGATGTTGTTTATTGTAGACACTATCGTAGCTTTTGCCATGATCTTTATAAGACCACATTTTTTTCCACAGGCTCTCATCATTAGTGGTAACCATTCCACCTTCACCACCCGTAGTCATAATTTTATCTTGACAAAATGACCACGCAGCAATGTGACCGATAGAACCCGCAGGTTTGCCTTTATACTTAGCACCATGCGCTTGAGCACAATCTTCTATGACATATAAACCCTTTTCAGCTGCTAACTGCATAATTGGATCCATATCACACATCCAACCAGCCAAATGAACACAAATGATCGCCTTCGTATTTGGTGTTAATACAGCCTCTATTGTTCGTCTTGAAATATTTTGTGAATCTAACTCAACATCAGCAAAAATTGGATTCGCTCCAGCTGTAACAATCGAACTTGCTGAAGCTAAGAAAGTACGTGAAGTTACAATCACATCATCACCAGCACCAATTTGTAATGCTTTCAGTGCAACATCAAGTGCAACAGTCCCGTTTGCTAGAGCAACGGCATATTTTGTACCAGAAAACGATGCAAACTCCTTTTCAAATTCACGGCATTCTTGCCCTGTCCAATAATTTACTTTATTCGAAAGCAATATATTTTTAACTGCATCTGCTTCTTTGTCTGTAAAGCTTGGCCATGGTTCAAATGCTGTGTTTAACATACTCTCATCCCTCTATATTGCTGATAAAATCTATTTTTTCTCTAAAATTCGTGCAGGATTTCCAACCACTGTGACACCAGCCGGAATACTTTTTGTAACGACTGCGCCCATACCAATCACCGCACCTTTTCCAATTACTAAAGGCTTGTCTGGTGTACCTTGCTTAATGACAGCACCAGTACCGATATAAGCATGGTCTTCGATATGAATGTTCCCATTGCATTTAACACCTGGTGCAAACGTTACGAAGTCACCAATAATGCAATCATGTTCAACATAGCTATACAGATTTGCATGAAAGCATTTTCCAATTTTAATATTTGATGCAATCGTAACAAAAGGACTTAATGCGGCACCATCTCCAATTTTAACCTGATCCATAAATACAGTATTATCAGCATGAACTGACCATAAGTTAATGCTATCAATAGATAGCTGATTTGCAATTTTTTCTCTTATATGGCTATTTGCAATCGCAATAAGTACATATTTATTGGAGAAAGGTAATGCCTTGAAAGCTTGGTAGTTTACAGCCAAATGACCATTAACTAATTGAGAATCTTGTAAACTATCATCGATAAAATAAATATCTGCTTGAATACCCAAACGTTGCAAATGTTGCCGAGCTATAGGCATCAAGCTACGACCGCAACCAGAGGCACCATAAATTGCGAAAATACTACCGTTCATCACTTTTTCCCAAGCTTGAACCAGTAAATTTTGTCATTGTTGCTTCACCAGCTTCATTAATATCATCCTTAGCAATCACCTTTTTAACGGTTTTAAGCATAATTTTGAAGTCTAACCAAACTGATTGATTTTCTACATACCAAGTATCAAGTTTGAATTTCTCATCCCAGCCAATAGCATTACGACCATTGACTTGTGCATACCCTGTCATACCTGGACGTACATCATGACGTTTGGCTTGTTCTTTATTGTATAAAGGTAGATATTCAATCAGTAACGGACGTGGACCTACAACACTCATATCTCCTTTAATTACATTCCAAAGCTCAGGCATTTCATCCAGACTGGTCGAACGTAACATTTTTCCAAAAGGTGTTAAACGCTCACTATCTGGTAATGGATTGCCCTGTTCATCCAGTGCGTCTTTCATGGTGCGAAATTTAATCATTTCAAAAGGTTTACCATGCAAACCTGGACGTACCTGACGGAAAAGAACTGGGGAGCCTAGATTTTTTTTCACTTTATAAGCTACAAAAATGTATAAAGGAGATAGAATTACCAATGCAATTGATGCAATCACAATATCAAGTAAACGTTTAAGCATCTTTCACCCTTTTGAAAATTTCAATAAATTGCTGTGTCCCATAACTTAAAGATAATTTTTCATCATAAAACTGCTTAGCATTCAAACCTAATTGATGTTGTCCATCAGTAGGTAAATGATATATTTCCAGAATAGCAGTTTTAATATTATCAACATCCTCAGATCTTGCTATACGACCACATTGAGCTTCTTGTACAAGATCTGCTGCATCTCCAGATACAGCCATTAATAGTGGCTTGCCTATTGCCATATAGGCTTGTGTTTTAGATGGTACTGTAATTTCAAAAAGTGGATCGCGCTTAAGATGAACCAATAGCACATCTGCATAATCCAAGACACCACCAACTTCAGACATTGGCAATCTAGGAATGAAAACTATATTTTCAATACTTTCATGAATTGCCCTTTGTTTAAGTCGATCGGTTTCAGTTCCCGCACCCACAAAAACAAATTGTATTTTTGATTCTAATTTTAATTCTTTTGCAACATCCAAAATCGTATCTAATGATTGGGCTTTACCCATATTGCCAGCGAATATAATATTGAAACGATCCTTCAATAAATTCTGATAATCAACTTTGATTGGTTCTGCTTGTGTCAAACTGTTTTCATCACACCAATTGTAAATTACACTGACTTTATCTTCTGATACGCCTCTTTCAATTAATAACTTTTTAAATCCAGGGCATAAAACCACAATATGGTCAACATAAGAGTAAACTAACTGGCATACGTGACCTACAATATTCAATATTTTCTGATTGTTGAGCATTCCCGTTGCTTTAAGCGTATCAGGCCACATATCCTGAATATCATATACAATAGGGATTCTTCTAAATAATTTAATGAAAATTGCAGCTAAACCAACTGTTAACGGCGGATGATAAGCATAAATAACATCCGCTTTTTTAGTTGCAAAAATACCGAAAAGCAATGCCATAAAAGCAAAACTAATATAATTTAAAATCCTTTTTAACGCAGAGCTACCATGATCAGGAAATAATGCAACTCGTAAAACCGAAATTCCATCAATTTGTTCACGTTGGTACAATTTCAATTTATAACCATCATAAATTTTTCCTCCAGGATAGTTTGGAAACCCTGTTAGAACTTGTACTTGATGACCTTGTCGTTGTAGCTCCCTAGCAAATGCTAAACCTTTAAAAGTAGGCTCAGGATCAAACCATTGCGTTAAAAGAAGAATTTTCATTACTTAATATTTTTTCCATACCACGCGATTAACATAATCGGTATAGCTCATGATGATACGAACGACCTTATCACTTACATTTGGCATACTATAGTCTGCCACCAAGCGTAATAAACGCTCATCTCCACGTGCTTGAGATTCTAAAATCTCCAGACCTTGTAGAATCCGTTCATCTTTTAATCCCACCATCATCACAGCGGCTTCTTCCATGCCTTCTGGACGCTCATGTGCTTGACGTAAATTCAATGCAGGGAAATTCAAAATCGAAGATTCTTCATTGATGGTACCACTATCAGATAAAGCTGCTTTAGCGGAAAGCTGAAGTTTATTATAGTCACTAAAACCAAGTGGCTTTAATAATTGAACCAATGGATGAAACTCAATATTAAGTTGTTCAATACGCTTACGTGTTCTTGGATGTGTAGAAACAATTACAGGGAATTGATACTTTTCAGCGACTGCATTTAACATTTCCACAAGATCTAAGAAATTCTGATCAGAGTTAATATTCTCTTCGCGATGCGCACTCACAATAAAGTACTGCTGTTCTTTCAAACCCAAACGCTCAAGAACATCTGATGCTTCAATCTTCGCTTTATAATGATTCAGTACCTCAAACATCGGACTACCTGTTTTGATGACTAAATCAGCAGGCAACCCTTCCGCTAATAAGTAATCTCGAGCAATCGTACTATAAGTCAAGTTGATATCCGCAGTATGATCTACGATTCGACGATTGATTTCTTCTGGAACACGCATATCAAAACAGCGATTACCTGCTTCCATATGGAATGTTGGAATTTTACGACGTTTGGCAGGTAGTACAGCCATACAACTATTAGTATCGCCAAGAACCAGCAATGCTTCTGGTTGTACTTCGTCCAAAATCTTATCAACGGTAATAATCACATTACCAATCGTTTCGGCACCTGTTCCACCTGCAGCATTTAAAAAATGATCAGGTTTGCGAATTCCTAAATCTGTAAAAAAGATTTCATTCAATTCATAATCATAATTTTGCCCTGTATGTACCAAAACATGATCAAAATATTGATCACATGCTGCCATCACTCGAGACAAACGAATAATTTCAGGACGCGTACCTACGACGGTCATTAACTTTAATTTTTTCACAACAATTCAACTCTTAATCTGTTATCGGCATTGCATAAGTATCAGGCTTACTACGATCAAAAATCTCATTTGCCCATAGCATCACGACCATTTCATCATCACCAATATTGGTAATGTCATGTGTCCATCCTGGTACTGTCTCAACAATTCTTGGCTCATCCCCATGCGTTTCGAGTTGATAAAATTCACCTGAAACTACATGCTTAAATTTAAATAAGGCTTTACCTTTAATTACAAGGAATTTTTCAGTCTTGGTATGATGATAATGTCCGCCGCGAGTAATGCCCGGATGTGCAGTAAAATATGAAAACTGACCAGCATCAGGTGTCTTTAACATTTCAACAAAAACACCACGCGCATCACCATATTTAGGCACGCTATAATCAAACTGCTCAGGTCTTAAAAAGCTTAAGTAAGTTGAATATAAAGCTCGCGTTAAACCTGTTCCGACTCGATCAGTAATTAACGTATCTCTCGATGCTTTAAAACCATTTAAAGTTTCAGCTAAATCACCAACAGTAATTTGATATTCAGGCTGGATTTGGAAAGTCTGATCAACGCTCACTGAGCCATTGATCATGTTCCAAAAGGTCTCAACGACATCATCAACATAGACTAATCGAATAAGGGCATTTGCATCATTGATGTGAAGTGGCAAATCATTTGCCACATTATGGCAAAAGGTTGCAACAGCAGAATTATAATTTGGACGAGACCACTTACCAAAGACGTTGGCTAAACGGCAAATGTAAACTGGATTTCCTTGTTCTGCATGTAATTTCGCAAGAGCTTGCTCACCACCAAGCTTACTTTTCCCATAAGCGTTATCCCGATCAGCTTGAATAGATGACGATAAGATAATCGGTGTTAATTTGTGTTCTGCTCTGAGTATTTGGGCTATTGTCTCTGTGAGCGTAACGTTACCATCAATAAATTCACTTTCATTTAATGGACGATTAACGCCTGCTAAATGAACAATCCAATCAGCAGCTAAAATAGAGTCTTTTAGTTCTTGCTCAGATGATTCTCGATGAACTTTTAAAACTTCAACTTGGGTTTTTTCAGATAAAAACTGAATCAAATTTTTAGCAATAAAACCATTTGAACCTGTTACCAAAACCTTCATATTAAGCCTCTGGATCTACATATTGTCCTTGTGTAAGTGCACGAATAAACTCTAACTTAAGTAACAGTTTCTTCATGCCTTCTACATCTAATCGCTCGGTATTATGCGAATTATAATCTTCGAGTTCAGTAATTTTTAAATCACCATTCTCAATATATTTTTCATAATTAAGATCACGTTGATCGGCTGGTACTCGGAAATACTCACCTTGATCAATTGCTACAGCCATTTCCTCACGGCTCAACAATGCTTCAAATGCTTTCTCACCATGACGAGTTCCCATGATGGAAATTGGGTACTCGTCAACATTGAGTAATTCTCTTAAAGCCTTTGCTAGCACCTCAATCGTTGCTGCTGGTGCTTTTTGAACAAAAATATCACCATTTTCACCATGCTCGAAAGCATATAAGACTAAATCGACCGCATCTTCCAACGTCATCATAAAACGAGTCATATTCGGATCAGTGATTGTTAGCGGCTTATTTTGACGAATTTGATCAACAAATAAAGGAATTACAGAACCACGTGATGCCATTACGTTACCATATCGAGTACAGCTAATAACTGTATCTAGCCCCTCTAAGTTACGAGACTTAGCTACGATAACTTTTTCCATCATTGCTTTGGAAATGCCCATTGCATTGATTGGATAGACTGCTTTATCAGTGCTCAAGCAGACAATTCGTTTAACATGATTTTGAATCGCCGCTTCAAGTACATTTTCTGTACCAATTACGTTTGTTTTAACAGCTTCCATTGGATGGAATTCACAAGAAGGTACTTGTTTTAACGCAGCAGCATGATAAATATAGTCCACGCCACGAGTAGCATTTAAAATACTGTTATAATCTCGTACATCACCAATATAGAATTTTAACTTCGATGATTGATACTTTTTACGCATATCATCTTGCTTTTTTTCATCTCGGCTAAAGATTCGAATTTCTTTTATATCAGTTTCTAAAAAGCGCTTTAAAACTGCATTCCCGAATGATCCAGTACCACCTGTGATTAGTAAGGTTTTCCCTTTAAACATTGTTAAACTCTCTTCAAGTAAATTAAAAATTCATCAAAAATTGATTGTGCAATTTCATCCCAAGATATAGGGAATTGATCAAAAATTTCATTGCCTCTTTGAACTAAATCAGCACACAAATCTGGATTATCGATCAATTTAAATACACATTTGATCCAATCATCTACATCATTTGGATTTGCATATAAAGCTGCATTTTTACATAAATCATGAGCATAAGGCACATCAGCAACTATTTGGGGTTTTGAATAAGCAAAGGCTTCAAGATGTGAAGAACTTAAACACTCTAGAAAGCTTGGCATTAAGCAAATATCGCAAAACTCATACAAATAATTTATTTTATTATTATCTACCCACCCCAGACAATTGATAAAACCATTTTCAACCAAGTATTCAACATTAGCATAAAGGCTATTTGCTTCCTCCACAGATATTGAAATATTAAGTATAGGTTTCTTGGAATTAAATTTTTCAGGGTTATTAGTATACATTTCACTCAAAATTTCAAAGAGCTTAATCAAAATGATATGATTTTTATGTGGAGACAATGTAGAAATATACAGAAAATTTAACTCATTATTATTTCTAACTAAATTTCCATTTAAAATAAATTTACTCTTATCCACAGCCTTCGAATAAACAGAAACTTGCTTTTTATTATATTGTTTAATATAAGACGCCATAAGTTCTGTTTGTGTAAAAACAAGATCCGAAAAAAACAAACCTATTCTAAAGAACTTTCGCAATAGTAATACTTTAAATTTACTACTAGGATGGAACTTAGAAAATTCTAATGGATATACTTGAAATGCATTATTAACACTTAAAACTTGTAATTTACCTGTAGAAAAATACGGACCTACATTTAAAGACCAAACAACATCTGGATTGTGTAATTTAATGATTTTTCTTAACAAGAATAAATTATATGCTAATCGAGTAACTTCTTGTGAGACATAAATTTTAGTATGAATAATTTGAACGTTATTCTCTAACCCTAGTTTATTTAATTTTGAATCTTTATCACATAAAATAATCAGTTGAATATCTTTATTAATATGACAGAAAGACTGTAATAAATGGTAGAAATTTTCAACTGCACCACCAGAACCATGGAAGTAATAAAAAAGGATTTTCATTTACTGCCCCAACAGCTGTTTAAACTGATTTTCAAAATTTGAAAAATGAAAATGCTTTTCAGCAGTTTGATAAGCATTTTTTTTCATTTCATCCAATTTATCAAATGAAAGTGAATCTAATGTATTAAAAATTTCAAGAATACTTTCAATATTTAAATCTTTCACAACAAAACCATTAAAACCATTCTTTAAATACAAATCTAAATCTGAAGTATAGTTTGTAATAACTGGACAACCAGCACCTAGACTTTCGACAAATTTTGTAGGAAAGCCTGCCATAGCATATTTTTTAGTTGGTCTTAAAAAAATCGAAAAATCATATAAACTCAATTTTTCTGGGACTTCTTCTTGATTTATTCTATCGTTAAAGATTAGAAATCTATTTGAATTATCAAAAATATCTAAAGGTATAAGATTTTTTAGAACTGCTCTTTCAACACCAAAAAAATGTAAGTAAATCTTTTTTAAGTGATCGCCCTGATTAAAATTTACAATTGCTTGTAATATTTGATCTAACTTATCCTTTGAACCAGGATTTCCAGCATAAACCAAATTAATTTTCTCATCAAAATTGTGATTTCGGTTGGAGATTGGAAAATTCCATTTATCTGTTGTTAAATCTATTAAAGGAGGAATTACAATTGAATCTTTATAAAGATTTTTTAAAAATAGACTTATAACAATACCTCTAGTTATAAACACTTTATAAACCAACCGCATTCTTATTTGAAAGTCTAAGTTTACAGGACCAAACAGCCCACCTACTAAATGGTTATAATCATACCATTCCGTACAATCGAAATAGAGATTTACATTCTTTAATTTACAATACAACCATAATTGCATTAAAAACCATGTTCCACCATGATAAGTTATAATTGAATCACCTGCTTTCACATTTTTTTTTATATAAGTAATCGTTTTATTACCCAAAACTATAAAATCAAAAAGTCTTTTAAAAATTCCACGCTTTCCCGAAGAAAACTCATTTTGAGGAAAACCAGTAAAACCATCATATATAACTTTATTTTCTGAACTTTCTTCCCAACCTAAAAAAACAACCTCATGTCCTAATTTTTCTAAAACTTTAGCATTGCCAATAACTCTAGCTGCCGCTGCATCTTTATTTGGAAAACGGAATGCACCTGTGTAAAAAAATCTAGACATTTATGAAACCTCATTAAAAACAGATAACATTTGCTGAAACTGTAGTTCGCTACTATGACTTCTTCTAGCAACATTAACTGCATTATGAGAAAAGAAATCATATTGTTCAAAAATCAATCTTATCTTATCCTCTAGATCATTATTAACCACCACTCCAGTACGATTTAGATCAATATATTTAGTAGAAGAAACATCTAAGGGGGAATAAGCTAAAATTGGTAAACCTAACCCCATATATTGAGGAATTTTTGTTGAGATTGATAATCTTGTAAATTTCTTGAATTTATCATCAAAAGACTCTAAATGTAGCCCTACATCATATTTTAAAAGTTCACTCTCAACTTCTAATGGACTAATATAATCATGAATAATAAGCTTTAGCCCTTGAATATTAAATTCTAGAATTTTTCCTCGATAATTAGGAGCAACATATAAATGTATTTCAATTTCATAAGGTAAATTTGCATTCTCCAACTGTTTTAGAAACTCTACAAGAGCTTCTAATCGACCTAAATGTAATCCACCCATAAAAACTATTTTTTTAACATCTGAACTTAATAACTTTTTACCCTCTAGGATTTTCTCCACAGGATTCATCATACAGCTAAATTTAATTTTAAATCTTTCTTCATATTCAGACTTCATTTCTGGGCCAATACAAAATCCATGTTTAGAATTACTGATCAATTTAACAATATTTTTATTAATATTTCTGAATAATAAATAATTTATAAATGAAAAAGAATGTACATTGGGAATACTAAGCCAATCATCCAAAAAATGCGGCACAATCGGAATATTTAACTCTCGCCCTAATGAGCTACATAAATTAATTATACGATTACTCCCTAGATTACTATAAATTAAGGTAGGATTAAAATTTCGTATTTCTTCTATCGTATGTTCCGATATAGAATATGTGAATAGATCGAATGCTCCCGATATTTTCTTTTTATACTCACTAATTTCAACTTCATTTGAAGATGACTTATCTATTTTTAGTTTTTTACTCACTTTATTAAATGATAAATTCTGTTTTTTAAATAAATCCTTATTTGATAGCTTTAAATATTTTGTATCTATTTCTTCACTGATAGCGATATTTGCACTATATATATACAAAATATTATCTTCACCGTAATCTTTGAATAATTTCGTTAGTGTTATTCCTGTCGCAGTGATATCATTGAATGGCTCACCATTAATAATCAGTATTTTTGGTGTATTCACTTTTGAGACCTCACAATTCCTTTAAAAAACTTATAAGAAAAGTACCATAATGCAAATGAATATATAGTCCACTTTAGTTGAGTATGCATTAATAAAGATAACTGCTGACTATAAATCCAATAAATCACAAAAAAAATAAATATACTAAAAGAAATAAAACCTACTCTCTTATTATTTTTTACAACATATATATATAAACACTGGGAAAAAAGGATCAATATAAAAACCACAAAATAAGTATTTTCCTTACCAAAATCAGCATACAAGTCATAAAAAACGTTTCTAGTGCCAAATGCCAATTCCTGACCAGAAGCAGCCCAGTCTCTTTCTGGATTTGTATCTTTATATGTTACTCGCTCAACACCAAATACATTATATAGTGATAGAGGACCAAATATATCCAACACACCGTTAAAAGAAACTATTCCAACAGCCTTATTATCTCTAAGAGTAGGAGTGCCATATGCTTGGGTAGTCATAATAGTCCCCCCCATATAGTATATAAAATAACCATAAATACTTAAGATTTTATTAGTCTCAAACATTTTTGTATTTTCAGAATTTTGTTGCTCTAATCGAGCCGCTGTAGTTAATGATGCCATTAATCCAAAACTAAAAACTATTAGAAAAATAGAAACAAAGAATTTTTTAGCTATTATTTTGAAATCAGTTTTATTAGATTGTAAAATCAATCCCACAGCTAATCCAATAATATAATATAATATTACAAACCCGAAAAATTGCCGCCCACCTGTAGACAACATCCATAATATACAGGGCACAGCGATAGATAATATGTTTATGATTCTTTTACGACCTACTTCATCAAAAAATTTTAATCCTTTGTAAAATGCCAAAGGGAAAATTAGGAAAATCAGATACCATGTAATAGCCGTTACTCTGGGAATCTGAGTTAACCAGTTTTGGCGTAACTGATCATCATATGCGATTGGCATACCTACTCCAACCCAATTAATTAGCCCTCCCAAGAAAACAACTATTGTTATAATCATACAAAACTGGTCACTACCCGTATTTTTAATATTATTAAAAAAATCAGTACCTTCTTTTTTTCTAACAAACACACTAAATACAAAAAATAAAAAATTAGAAAAAATAACAATATTAAACAACCAACTTAGCATATCCATGTTTTTAACAGGAACATAATCATAAGCATCTAAAAAACAATAAGATATTAATGCCAAACCCCAAGTAAGACCAAACCAAAATCCAGGATTTAGCAATAAAAATAAACCATTAATTCTCTTCAAAGAAAATATAAATAATACTATTTGAAGGATAATCAAATAGATATATCTCTCATCAAAAAAGAAGTTATTTAAAGTCAAAATAATCGATGAGTATATACAAAAAAACTTAGACATTAAAACCTCACCAAATTAATCTCAAATAAGTTTTCCGATACAAAGGATATATCATCAATGCATAAAAAAATAGCCCCAAAAAAACCGAAAAAACCGAAACCACAACATAATTAAAATCAAAATTAAAGGACAATAAAAATTTAATTAAAATTGAAGAAATTACACTGGACACCAATATAGGAGTATAAATTCCAACAGTTTTTATTAGGCTAATATTTAACAATTTATGTGAGTGAATCAAGGTTAGAACTGGTATAATAAATGCATATATTATTATTTCAGAAGCAATTATATTTTCAAAACTTCTAAAAAAAACAAACACAAAAGAATATATAATTAATGACAAAAGTGTAATTAAAACATTAATATTTAATTGATGTTTATAATTCCCAGTAGAAATATAGAGCCATATCACACTTGTCGATAAAGGAAGCATCACCCCAACAATACTCATCCACTCTAGCAAAACAACAGATGAACTCCAATTTTTCCCATAAAAAAACATAACAGCTTCACTTGATAGTGGAAAAAGAAATGCACTTAAAGGACATGCTATTAAAGCCACTTTAAATAAAGCCATATGATATTTTTTTTCAAACTCTTCTTTATTTTTATTAATATTAATAGCTGCAAGGCTAGATATCATTATGTCTGTCAAAACCATACAGATATAAGTCGTTGGTAAACTTTTCAAACCACTTGCTTTTAAATAGTATGCAAGTTTTTCTGGAGAATAAAAATAACTAATTAAAAGTGTTCCTCCATATAATTGAAAGAAAGTTATATAGTTATTCAGCGAACTACTCAACCCCTTGAAATACAATTTCAGTACATCCATGTTTATGGATGGTTTCATCAATTTAAATTCTTTATTTTTTATTAAAAGAATGAGCCTTAAAAACTGAAAAAAAACCAATTGAGATATAATAGCCCAATAACCAGCACCATTTAAAGCTAGAGCTATTGACAATAAGCTCGATAGAACAAAAGCAGCTGTATCTATAATATTGTTTTTCTTTTGCAACATTTTTCTTTTAAGTACGCTTGCAAATTGTGTACTTAAACTATTAAAAAAAGGACTTAATGCACCAATTATAATGATCAGCTTTAACTCAGGATAACCATAAAGTTTTGAAATATATCCACTTAGTAGTACGCATATAAGGTATATAGCACTACCAACAGCAGCACCAATCCAAAAAAAGTTACTCACAATTTTTTCTGTGATGGTCTCTTCTTGAACAGTAATCCAACTAACACCTAAATCTAATAGCACTAGAAATGATATAAATGTGACCATGATATTTGCTAAACCTGTTTCATGCGGTGAAACAGTTCTAGCAACTATCATCATTGTTAAAAAAGTAACTGCATGCTTCAATATCAACAAAGCATATGCCCACTTTACAGATTGCTTTGTTCTGCTATTCAATAAGTCAGCATCAGGTCTTTCTATGGTCATTATTATTAGGAAACCTTATTATTGAATGTAACATACCAAGGCATTGCTTCTTTAATCCCTTGAAGTACATTGTATTGCCCATCGTAACTCAAGTTTTTATTTATTTTACTTACATCAGCTTGCGAGTGTCTTACATCACCAGCTCTAAAATCTTTGTATAATGCATCTTTATTATAAACAACATTATTTTCATTTAGCTCTTCACGAATAGCTTTAAATAAATCATTTAGTGTTGTTCTATCACCAACAGCGACATTATAGACTTGATTTTTAGCATCCGCATTTTCAGTTGTTGCAGCCAAAATATTAGCCTGTATTGCATTTTTTATATAACAAAAATCTCGACTAGTTTCACCATCACCATTAATAGTAACATCTTGATTTTGGATCATCGCCGAGGTCCATTTAGGAATCACTGCAGCATAAGCACCATTTGGATTTTGACGTTTACCAAAGACATTAAAATAACGTAAGCCTATAGTTTGAAAACCATACGTCTTCGCAAAAACATCTGCGTAAAGCTCATTCACATACTTAGTAACTGCATACGGCGACAAAGGCTTACCGATGTTTTCCTCTACTTTAGGTAGCGCAGGATGATCTCCATAAGTCGAGCTACTCGCTGCATATGTAAAGCTTTTTACATTAGCATCTCGAGCAGCAACCAACATATTCAAGAAACCTGTAATATTAGCACTATTTGTCATAATAGGATCTGCAATTGATCGTGGTACAGACCCTAAAGCAGCTTGGTGTAATACATAGTCAACAGTAGCACATACTTTTTGACAATCTTCTAATAAACGAATATCACCCTCAAAAAAGGTAAAATTCTTCCATTGCTGTTCTGATACTAAACTTTGGACTTCATCTAAATTATGTTGAAAACCAGTCGCAAAATTATCTAAACCAATTACTTTTTGATCGAGTAATAATAATGTTTCTAAAAGGTTGGATCCAATAAAACCAGCAACACCCGTAATCAACCATGTTTTAGGATTATTTTTTAATTCTTCACATACTTGAACAAATTGAGTCATAACGTTACCCCAATAAAATTATAAACGAATATCAGATTCTTGCTGTGTGAGTACATATTTCAGATCATATAAGACATGCTCAGCTTTACCGAACTTTCGTATTTCTTTAGCCCCCATTTGTTTAAATTGCTCATGGGCAACAGCTAAAATTATGCCATCATACTCTGCTGAGTTAGGGGCATTTATAGGTCGAATATTGTACTCATGCTCTGCTTCTGCTGAATCAACCCAAGGATCATAAACATCAACCTCTATGTGATATTCTTCAAGTTCTTTCACAATATCAATAATTTTAGTATTTCTAATATCAGGACAATTTTCTTTAAAACTTAATCCCAATAATAAAACTTTAGCACCTTCAACTTGAATCTTCTTCTTAATCATTTTCTTAACAAGTTGAGTAACAACATAAGCTCCCATACTGTCATTTAATCGACGGCCAGCTAAAATAATTTCTGGATGATAGCCAATAGACTGGGCTTTATGCGTTAAATAATATGGATCAACACCGATACAATGACCACCAACCAGACCAGGACGGAATGGCAAGAAGTTCCATTTCGTACCAGCGGCTTTCAGAACATCTTCAGTATCGATACCCATCTTATTAAAAATCAATGCCAACTCATTAATTAAAGCGATATTAACGTCACGTTGGGTATTTTCAATTACTTTAGCAGCTTCAGCCACTTTAATCGTTGAAGCTTTATGAGTTCCAGCCTCAATAATTAAATTATAAATTTCATCAATAAACTCAGCTACCTCTGGAGTAGAACCTGAGGTGATTTTTAAAATATTGGTTACTCTATGAAGCTTATCACCAGGGTTAATCCGCTCTGGGCTGTAACCTGCAAAAAAATCTGTATTAAATTCTAAACCTGATACCTTTTCTAGAACAGGAATACAGACTTCTTCTGTAGCACCGGGGTAAACCGTCGATTCATAAACGACGATATCACCTTTTTTCAGAATTTGACCAATGCTTGTCGATGCTTTAATTAACGGCGTTAAATCCGGTTGCTTGTAATCATCAATAGGGGTTGGAACAGTGACAATGAAAAAGTTACATTCTTTTAATTTTTCTAAATCGCAAGTAAATGATAATTGAACGGCTTGTTGTAATTCAATTGGAGAGACTTCAAGAGTATGGTCTTGCCCATTTTTTAGTTCTTCAATTCGTTTGCTCGAAATATCGAAGCCAACAACGGATACCTTTTTTCCAAACTCTACGGCTAACGGTAAACCTACATAACCCAAACCAATAATTGCTATTTTTAATTCGGCAAGTTTCATAAAATTAGCCTTAATCCCTAAAATATATTTAAAAACTTAAATGAAAGACATAAAAACCATCAATTTTTCTGCGCACAATATAGCAGAGTTTTGCTATACACTATAACGAAATTGTATAACGTATTTTTCTTTTAAGCTGATTTATTCATAAATTTTACTAAAATGCAATATTATCAATAATTAACAAATCTGTTACTTTTTATGAGATAAACTTAGCATACAAAGCCAACGGATTTGTCGGTGATTTTTTAGGTTTTTTGAGCTAGAATAAGCAAAATTCTAAGTCTAAACACAGATGTTTGTGTCTAAGCTGATATAAATTTTATAAATATTCAAGGGTAAATTGTGAAGCATTATCAATTATTTTCCATCCTTGCAATTAGCTTAAGTGCTGTTGGATGTGCTGTCACTTCTGGTCTTCAAACGTACGACATTCCAAGTGAGGGAGTTTATAAGACTGATCTTGGGACAACTGTAAGTGTGATAAAAATTACACAAGATACTTTAGAGTCTATAAAACCAACCCAGTTAAACTACCAACAAAACTATACTTCTTTATTTAATCAACCACAGCGTGTTTATCGTTTAAGTCCTGGTGATGTTTTATCCATTCAACTTTGGGCATACCCTGAAATCACTCCACCTGTAAACAATCTGTCGAATGATCAATCGATTCAAGCCAATGGATACCCTATTGATTATAATGGATTCATCCAATTGCCCTTAGTCGGTCGATACAAGGCATCTGGTAAAACGTTAAGTCAATTAAATTCAGAATTACGAAATCAATTTGCTCATTATTTAAAAACCCCTGACGTAATTGTCAGAGTCTTAAACTATCAAGGGCAACGTTACTCTGTACAAGGAAGTGTAAGAAAAGGTGGTCAATTTTATTTAAATGACCAACCTATCAATTTATATACGGCTCTTGGTATGGCTGGTGGTGTATCTGAATTAGGTGATAATACTTATATACAATTAGTACGTAATGGTACTACTTATAATCTCAATACACTTGAATTAGAAAAAGCAGGCTATTCGCTACACAAACTTTTAATTCAACCAAACGATACAATTTATGTAAGTACTAAAGACAATCAGAAAATATATATTATGGGTGAGTCTGGTAAAAACCAAGCTCTGCCAATGCGCGATCAGGGCATGACTTTGAGCGATGCTCTAGGTGAAGGTTTAGGTTTGAATCCTTTATCCGCAAGTGCTAGCCGAATTTATGTATTACGCACTAACGCAAATGATCGACGAACTGAACTTTATCATTTGAATTTAATGAGCCTTGGTGACTTTGGGTTGGCAAATCAATTCCATTTGCGTAGTAATGATATTGTATATATTGATGCAACAGGCTTAACTCGCTGGCAACGTGTTATGAACCAGATTGTACCGTTCTCGAGTGCACTTTATAGCTTTGATCAGCTAGGTAAGTAATCATGCAGATTCGAAGTATTTTAGTGGTTTGCGTTGGTAATATTTGTCGTAGCCCTATGGCAGAATACCTACTAAAACAGGATTACCCTCATCTATCAATAGAATCAGCTGGTATTTCTGGACTTTCAGGTCACCCTGCCGATGACAAAGCACAATTATGTATGCAACATTTAAGTATTGATATGAGTGGGCATATCGCTAAGAAATTAAATGCTGAACATTTAAAAAAAGCGGATTTAATTCTCGTTATGAGCAAAAATCAGCAAGCTCATATTGAACAAACTTGGCCTTTTGCTAAAGGAAAAGTTTTCCGCTTAGGCCATTGGCAAAATAAAAATGTGCCAGACCCATATCAGCATGATCAGGCCTTTTTCGATGAGACATGTCAGCTTATTCAACAGTGTGTCACTGATTGGAAAAATTATATTTAACTTTTAGATTAAGATTATGAGCCAAAATACCAATACTGAAGACACAATTGACTTGAAAGAGCTTTTTTTCTCTCTTATTGCTCAATGGAAATTAATCGCTTTATTTATTATTCTTAGTCTTGTATGTGCACTTTTGTACCTTCGTGCAACACCTGATACCTATTCAGTTGATGCCTTAGTTCAAGTTGAAGACAGTAAAGGGGCTTCTGCTGCTTTATTGGGTGATTTATCACAAATGATTGAACAAAAATCACCCGCTCAGTCTGAAATCGAAATTCTAAAATCCCGTTTAGTTTTAGGATCAGTAATTCAAGCACTTCATCTTGATCTCAATATTTCAAGTACAGAAGATACTTTACGTAATCGTTTATTGAAAAAACCACATTACGCAACCGAATATAATCCTAAATCTGTCATCTTTAAAGATAATACCAAGCAGTTTGAAGTCCGAGATTTTCTAATACCAAATCAATTTATTGATAAAGGACTTACACTTACTTTCAAAAATCGGGACTTTTTCTTAGTCGATCCAAAAAATGATCAGGTTATATTTACTGGCATGATTAATCAATCAAACTCTATTCAGAATAAATATGGCGCATGGAAAATAAGTGTTTTTACAAAAGATACTTTAACCAGTGCATACCGAATTCATAAGAAATCTTTACCCGCTGCTGTCAATGCTATTAGTTTAAATTATACCGTTGCAGAAAGAGGAAAAATGACTGGAATTCTTGGTTTAAGTTATCAAGGTCAAGATAAACAACATATTACTAACGTTTTAAATGCAATATTATCAGCTTATAGTGCCCAAAATGTAGCCCGCCGTTCTGCTGAAACTGCCCAAACGCTTAAGTTTCTAGATGAACAACTACCAGAGTTAAAGAAACAACTTGATAATGCAGAACGTGAATTTAATAAATTTCGCCAAAAACATAATACTGTTGATGTCACCAAAGAGTCTGAGCTTTACCTTACCCAAAGCATCACTTTAGAAACAAAAAGAATAGAGTTGCAACAACAACAAGCAGATTTGGCAGCAAAATACACTGCTGAACATCCAGCGATGCGAGAAATTAATGCTCAAATTGCTGCAATTAATAAACAAATTGGTGATTTAAATAGTACATTAAAACAACTTCCAGACATCCAAAGACAATACTTGCAACTGTATCGTGAAGTTGAAGTAAAAACCCAACTTTACACTGCTTTATTGAATTCGTATCAACAACTTCGAATTGCCAAAGCAGGCGAAATTGGTAATGTTCGTATTGTAGATACTGCGGTTGAACCTGTTGAACCAATTAAGCCAAAGAAATTACAAGTACTTATTCTTGCTATTTTCTTTGGTGGATTCATTGGTACACTTATTGCTTTGTTACGTAATATGTTGCGTACGGGTATCAAAGATAGTGGGCAAATTGAAAATGAATTTAATTTACCTGTTTACGCAACTGTACCACGCTCTCCGATTCAAGAGACACGTATCAGTATTTTAAAGAAAAAGAAGAGTATTCCTATCCTTGCGGTTAAGCATAATGATGATATTGCGATCGAAAGTTTACGTAGTATTCGAACAGCGATTCATTTTGCACTCGTAAATGCGAAGAATAATATTATTGTTATTGCAGGTCCTTCTCCTGAAGTTGGTAAATCATTTATTTCAACCAATTTGGCCACTATTCTTGCACAAACTAACAAGAAAGTTTTGTTGATTGATGCAGATATGCGTCGTGGCTATATGCATAAATATTTTAATTTAGATGTAAAGCCTGGTTTATCTGAATTTTTAAGTCATCAAGCTGATCTAAACCAAGTAGTTCATACAACTGAAGTAGATGGCTTAAGTATTATTACACGGGGTAAAAGTCCAGCGAATCCATCGGAAATGTTAGGATCTGAGCAGTTTGAATTATTACTTAATCAATTAAGCCAAGAATATGATCATATTATCATTGATACACCACCTGTACTTGCTGTAACCGATGCAATTATCATTTCTCAATATGCGGGTGTGAACTTACTTGTAGCACGCTATGCTAAATCACAAATGAAAGAGCTTGAACTAAGTTTAAGTCGCTTTGAACAAGCGAATGTCAAAGTAAATGGCTTCATTTTAAATGATATTCAACGTGCTGGTGCTGGGTATGGGTATGGGTATGGGTATGGGTATGGGTACAATTATTCATATGCTTACAAAGCAAATAAAGATGATTAAAAATCCATCATAACAGTCATATCAAAAAGCCAGATCTCATAGTCTGGCTTTTTATTGATAAACACAGAAACTATATAAAAAATACACGCATTTTTTAGCTGAGTTATTCAATGCTTAAGCTTAGACATGCTAAGATCATGACCATATTTTTTATTAAAATCTTACTTCGGACATCTCATGAGTAAAGCTTTACCTGTCATTGCAGCAGTCGTTTTAGGTGGCGCAGCCCTTGTTCCTGTTTACTATGCTACCCAGCACCCAACGACTGAACTTGGATCAAAAGTGGATAAGAATGCAGCACCTGTTGCAAAAATCAGTTATGCCTTAGGCTATGAAGTTGCAAAACAAACACCACCTGAATTGGAAACAGCTGCATTTATCACAGGTTTCCGTGATGGGCATGCCAAAAAGCCTGCTGCATACACCGAAGAAGAATTACAAGCTGCTTATATGGAATTCCAAAAGGAACTTCAACAAAAACAACTTAATGAAACCAAAAAAGCTGAAACCACAAACAATAGTTTTTTAGCTGAGAATGAGAAAAAAGAAGGTGTAAAAACAACGGCTTCCGGTTTACAGTACAAAATTATTAAAGAAGGTACTGGCAAACAACCTGTTGCAACCTCTGTTGTGAAAGTTCACTACAAAGGTCAATTAACCGATGGTAAGGTCTTTGACAGTTCTTATGACCGTGGTGAGCCAATCGAATTTCCACTCAACCAAGTCATTCCCGGTTGGACAGAAGGTTTACAATTAATGAAAGAAGGTGGCAAAGCAACGCTTTATATCCCTTCTCAACTTGCTTATGGAGAACAAGGTGTTCCTGGTTCTATTCCACCAAATAGCACATTAATTTTTGATGTCGAATTAATCGCTGTAAAATAATTAGTACCAAGGAGAGCATACGCTCTCCTTTATTTTGGAAGAAATAATGAAAAAACTAAGTTTGATTTTAATTGTCTCAATGATGAGCACAGCACATGCAGCACCCATTACTTTAAAAAGCCCACAAAAAGATCAGTTAGGATATAGTTACGGTTATTTAATTGGTAAGAGTTACGCAGAGACATTAAAAGATCTTGATATTGCAACAATCTCACAAGGTCTAGAAGAAGCGATACAAGGTAAGTCTGCATCGTTAACTGATGAAGAAATGATTAACCTATTAAGCCAATATAAAAAGCGTCTCGAAGCAAAACAACTGATAGAATTTCAGGAACTTGCTCAAAAAAATGAGCAAATTGGAAAAACGTTTTTAGCTGAAAATACAAAGAAAGCTGAGATTATAACCACCAAATCAGGTTTACAGTACCAAGTGATCCAAGAAGGCAAAGGTAAATCACCTAAAGCAACTTCAACAGTGAAAGTAAATTACGAAGGACGACTCTTAGACGATACGGTATTTGATAGTTCAATTGCACGAAATCATCCAGTTGAATTCAAACTTAACCAAGTCATCGCAGGTTGGACTGAAGGCGTTCAAACCATGAAAGTGGGTGGTAAGAGTCGTTTCTTTATTCCAGCAAATTTAGCATATGGCGAAGTGGGTTCAGGCGATGTGATTGCGCCAAATAGCACACTCATTTTCGATATTGAATTACTAGAAGTAAAATAAGAAAAAACCTCCTGTACAGGAGGTTTTTTTATATTAATGCTTAAGTTGTCTTGGTCTAAAACCTGTAATCAATAATCCAATCACATAGGCCACCACACCAATTACACATAAACCAGCCACTTCAGCGATGCGTAACCATTGTGAAACATCGCCTTGATACCAACTTAAACCATACCAAAGCGCGACAATCATAGTGATGTTCGCAATTGCATATTGGAGCGCTAGTTTCTTCCAGTGCGTTCCAAAACGATAGATATTGCGTTTGTGCAAATAGAAATACAACATGCCTGCATTCACCAAAGCTGAGCCTGATGATGCTAAAGCTAAAGCCATGTGTTCTGCATGCCAATCAATTAATTTAAAGAAACCGATAAAAACGACGTTTAAAATCGCATTGGCAGCCACCGCCATCAAACCGACACGAACAGGGGTTTTGGTGTCTTGCTGAGCGTAAAACCCAGGTGCAAATACTTTGATCAACATAAATGAAATCACCCCTGCACTCATACATTGCAAGGCTAATGCTGTCATTCGTGTATCTTCCAACGTAAATTCACCACGTTGGAACAAGGCTTGAATAATCGGTGTCGACAGCATAAATAATGCAATGCTCGAAGGAATGCCCACCAACATAATGATCTTGGCAGCCCAGTCAATCATGCTCCTGAATTTGGCCTGATCCTGTTCGGCATGACGTGCTGATAACGAAGGTAAAATCACTGTACCGATTGCTACGCCAATTAAACCCAATGGCAGCTCTGTCATACGTTCAGCACTATATAACCATGACACTGAACCATCTTGCATGAATGAAGCCCAAATCGTATTCAGCAATAAGTTGATCTGCGTGACTGATACACCAAATAAAGCAGGTAACATCAGTTTTAAAATACGGTCAACACCTTCATGTTTAAAATCAACCTTGGGTGGAATCAGTAGATTCTTTTTCCATAACTCTGGAATCTGGATGGCAAGCTGCAAAATACCCGCCACAACTACCGCCCAACCCAATGCCATGATCGGTTCAGCCATATACGGCGTTAGCCACCACGCCCCTGCGATCATTGCGACATTGAGTAATACAGGCGAGAAAGCAGGTGATGCAAATGAACCATAGCTATTGAGAATACTGCTGGCAAAAGCCGTTAATGACATGAACATCAGATAGGGAATCGTAAGACGAAACATATCAACGGCAAGGTCAAATTTCTCAGGATCGTTATGAAATCCAGGTGCGTAGATATAAATAATTGCAGGTGCAGCAACCATTGCAACAAACGTCAATAATGACATGGCTGTGAGTAGACAACCAAAAACTCGACTGATGAGAATCTGAACTTCGGCATGCGCACGACTGGTTTTATATTCTGTTAGAACAGGAATAAAGGCTTGAGAAAATGCCCCTTCCGCAAATAAACGCCGAAAAAAGTTGGGAATACGAAAGGCAACAACGAAAGTATCGAAGTCCTTGCCCGCACCAAATACATTGAGTAGCACAACATCACGCACTAATCCCAAAATTCGGGATAACATCGTCATTGCACTGACAATGACAGTCGATCGCCACAATGCCATCGCATTCACCTACGGCTTATCTTTTAAAAAGCGTTATTGTAATGAAAGTCAAAATAGATTTCGTTGTGAAATCATAAATTCGACGAAGTTTTTTTAGATAGTAATTGACGGAATAATTGCCAATCAAAATATAACCCGGGATCAGTTTTACGTTTTGGGGCGATATCAGAGTGACCTGCAATATGATTCTGAATTTTTGGATAGGCCTGTCGCAGTACCGATACGACTTCTACGAGAGCCTGATATTGTTCAATTTCAAAAGGCAAATTATCGCTGCCTTCTAACTCGATCCCAATCGAATAATCATTACATTCTTTTTGAGCCAGATAACTCGAGCGTCCTGCATGCCATGAACGATCATTAAAGTTTACAAATTGAATGACCTCTCCCGTACGCAAGATCAGCAAATGTGCGGATACCTGCATCCCTTCAATGGTCTGAAAATATGGATGGATAGACCAATCTAATTTATTTTGAAAAAACTGCTGAATATAGCCTCCACCGAACTGTGAAGGTGGCAAACTAATATTATGAATAACAATTAGTTGAATATCTGTATCATCAGGACGAGTATTAAAATTAGGTGATGCAATCTGGGTCGCACCGATTAATTTTCCATCTTGCACTTGAGTAAATTTAGTCTGTTGCATTATGACCCGAATCAGCAATTTAATGTTTATTTACTGCATTCTGACATGCTTTATCAGGAATAATCGAGATGAAATACTTATTTTTTATGAGGAGGGTGCTAATATATCGCACAAGTTTTTTGGTCAACATCTACTGGAACGGGTATGAGTATTCCTCAATCTTTGCTTGAACAATCTATTCAAATCAATATTCAACAAGCATTACAAGAAGATATTGGGGATGGTGATATTACCGCAATGCTTACCCCTGAAGAAGAGCAAGCAACCGCAACGATTATTACCCGTGAAGATATGGTATTGGCGGGTCAGCCTTGGGTGAATGCACTCATTCAAGCATATGACAGTAATGTTCAAATTACATGGCTAAAGCAAGAGGGTGAACGTGTAGCGGCAAATGAGGCGTTTTTAAAACTTGCAGGTTCTGCACGTAGTTTACTGACTGTGGAACGCCCTGCTTTAAACTTTATTCAAACTCTTTCTGCTGTGGCGACTAAAACTGCAAATTATGTGCAACATCTTGAGGGTTTAAATACCAAATTGCTTGATACACGTAAAACCTTACCCGGTCTACGTATTGCACAAAAATATGCAGTTGCTGTGGGTGGTGGACAGAACCATCGTCTAGGTCTATTTGATGCATTCTTAATTAAAGAAAACCATATCATGGCAGCGGGTGGTATTGCTCAAGCAATTGCTAAGGCACATGACATTGCACCGGGTAAACCTGTCGAAGTAGAAGTTGAGACTTGGGACGAGTTAAACCAAGCACTTGAAGCTGGTGCAGATATTGTAATGCTAGATAATTTCAGCCAACAACAGATGATTGACGCGGTTAAACATGTTGCAGGGCGTTGCAAATTAGAAGCCTCAGGCAATATTACCATTGAAAATTTACGCGAAGTTGCAACAACTGGCGTCGACTATATTTCAATGGGTGTACTCACTAAGGATGTGAGAGCTGTCGATTTATCTATGCGTTTTAATGCTTAGACATCATCTATCTCAGTTGAATGCTTATGAGTCGAAGTATCGATAGATGCTTCGGCTTTTTCACTCCATGCTGACTTAGCTTGTGTCAAATCTGTTGGTCTTGGATCCGCAGCCATTAAAACAAAAGTCACTGCCGTTAATAAAACCAAAAAAACTTGTACCATGCTTCCCGTCCTTCTTTATTTTTCATTTTTCTAATCTATCAAAGCAAAATGATTCAAATAAATGGGTTATGTGACAAACTGCAAAGATTGTTTGATTTTATGTTGAGAAATAAATTGATCTGTTTATTTCGTTACTTGCTGTTACAGCCCTTGGCAACAAGTTCGTGTTGATATGCTATGGTTGGACTTTTGACTTGGTTTATACTCATTTTTCTGGGTATTTATAGGTTTATGCTTCATTAGCATCTAAATTGATAAATAAAAAAAAGGCGGTCTAAACATACCAGACCGCCCACACTATCAACTGGAGATTACCAACCGAGTGCCTGCTGTTGCTTCTGAATCAATTCTGCGATTCCTTTTTCTGCAAGCTCTAACATGGCATTAGACTGCTGGCGAGTGAACGGTTTCTCTTCCGCCGTTCCCTGAATCTCAATAAATTCGCCCGCCTGCGTCATCACCACGTTTAAATCCGTTTGGCAATTTGAATCTTCTTCGTAACACAAATCGAGTAAGACTTCGTCTTGGTACATTCCTACTGAGATTGCTGCTACGAGACCTTTTAATGGGTCTTGTTTAATCTTTTTATTGCTCAGTAACACATTCATGGCATCAACTAAAGCCACCGCTGCGCCTGTAATGGCTGCTGTACGCGTACCGCCATCTGCTTGAATGACATCACAGTCAATCGTAATCGTGTTCTCACCCAACTTCTTCAAATCCACCATGGCACGAAGACTACGACCAATGAGACGTTGGATTTCTTGGGTACGTCCTGTTTGCTTACCGCGCGCTGCCTCACGGTCACTACGTGTATGCGTCGAACGTGGCAACATACCGTATTCAGCAGTCACCCAACCTTGCCCTTGACCTTTCAAGAAACGTGGAACTGAGTTATCAATACTTGCTGTACACAACACTTTGGTATGACCAAACTCAACCAAAACTGAACCTTCTGCGTAACGGGTATAGTTACGTGTGATTTTTACTTCACGTAATTGGTCTAATGCTCTTTGGTCAATACGCATAACGATTCCTTAAAACTATGGCACAAATATGATTGCGCCATAGTATAGCTCAATTACACGTGCTTTCAGTTTTACTTATTCGTTACAATTCCACGAATAAGCAATCCTTTAAGCAAATTTAAATCTCGCTTTTAAATTTGTCCAACCTTGCGCCAATTGTGCCGACGTATCATTTGGCAATGAACATTTTGCTAAGCGCACCCAAACTGTCCAAAATTGCTTCATAAAATTCGCTTCGTTATAGTTCACGCCATATTCAGCACATAAAGCTCTGATCTGTGGTGCCACTTGCTCATAACGATTGGCTGGCATATCTGGGAACAAATGGTGCTCAATCTGATGGCTTAAGTTACCACTCATAAAGTGCATCCACTTACCACCTGTGAAGTTGCTCGAACCACGGATCTGACGTAAGTACCATTCAGCCTTGCTTTCGTTATCAGTATTATCGGCTTCAAAGGTTTCTGCATCTTCAGTAAAATGACCATTAAAAATCACTGCCGAAGACCATAAGTTACGAATCACATTGGCTACAGCATTGCCTGCCAATACTGGGATAAAGTTAATGGTCGCAATCGCAGGGAAAAACACATAATCTTTGAGGACTTGGCGAGTCGCTTTTTTACGAAACTCGGCTGCATCTGCCCACACTTGTTTCCATGTTTTAGTTTTGTAGACCAAAGCATCTTCTAAATGTAGGTTTTGTACGCCCACATACCATTGGAAAAAGAACATTAACTGTAATGCCAATGGAATATTTGCCAAATGACGAACTTCCCATTTTTGGTCTTCCGTGACACGTAAAATGCCATAGCCAACGTCATGGTCTTTGCCCACAATATTGGTATAAGTATGGTGCATATAGTTATGGGTAAAACGCCAATCATTGCCTGAACAGGTATTGTCCCAATCATAATCTTCACCACGTAAACTTGGATCATTTAACCAGTCAAACTGACCATGCATAACGTTGTGTCCAAGTTCCATGTTTTCGACGATTTTAGATACACCTAACATTGCTGTACCCACTAACCATACAGGCGGAATCCAACCACCGAACATCAACATGCCACGAGATGCAATCTCGGTATAACGCACAAAATTACGGACTTTATAGATATATTTTGAATCTTCTTCGCCTAAATTCTGCATCACAGCTAGACGAATTTCTTCGACACGACGACCAAATGCTTCAACTTGCTCTGGCGTTAAATGTGCTGACTTTGATGCTGCTTTAAATTCTAATGCCATATTCATTTCAATTATCCTCAATATTTGTTTTTATAGGTCAATCGTGACTGGGCTAAGGGCTTGGCTTACACATAACTTGATCGCACGATTAGGCTGATCATCAATCTCACCCGTAATCACGTTCTGTGTTACACCACTAACTTTGGTACAGCTACAGCGATTACATACCCCCATGCGACAACCATGCTGTGGGCGTAAACCTGCTTGCTCCGCACTACTTAATAGATTGGTCGTTGCAATAAAATTCTGTTGTGCACGGCGGAAAGTAATCGGTTGAGCTTCGTTAGACTGCTCAATTTGTACAGGTTGGAAAAATTCCTGATGAAAATTCGATGCTGCATCCTGTTGAGCATAAATCTCTTGTGCTTGGCGCATCATGCTGTGATGCCCACAAGCATATGCCTGTAATTCTTTAAAATTCGGAACTAACTTTTCTAATAAAGCGGTATCTAAATGCTGCTTTTGCTGTGCTGTATTAAAAAAGTGATATTTCAGTTGTGGATATTGTTCTGCTAAAGCCAATATTTCCTGATGGAACACTTCAGCGCGGTTAAAATACACGACATGAATTTCTTTAAGCTTTTGAGCAACTGCCTGTTTTAACAATGAGTAAATTGCAGTGATCCCTGAACCTGATGCAATTAACAGCGCAGGTTGTTGTCCTTGATGTAGCACAAAATCGCCTTGTGCCTGCGAAATTTCAATACTGTCGCCCACATGCAAAAGTTGTGCTGCGCTTGACACCAAGCCCTGTACTTTAATGCCTAATCGAATTTCACCATTTTTAGTAATATCGACAATTGAATAGCTACGTTGGTGATAAACCCCATTGATCATTAGCGTGATCAAAACACTTTTACCTGCTTCAACTTCAATTAAATCAAAGTTGTGGTTTGGTTTTATGGTGAGTAAAACCATATCTGAGCTTAACGACTTTACAACGGTAACTTCTGCAAGAATGCGTTTCCAAGCAAACGTTGGCTTTATTTTTTGCAAAACAAAATCAACAAAATCTTCGCGAATCCAATGTGGCTGATAACTTAACTCTGCGTTCATACGTTCCTCGTTTTGTATCTGGCTATTTATTTTGAGTGAACAAATGTTCTTGTAGTGAACATATGTACACTATATTTATTTGTGTTCACTGAGTCAACACTTGTTCACTATTTTTTGAAAATTTTTTATGCTTTTTTATAAGTAATTAGAAATATTAATAAAATAATTATTCTTAGGCTTCACCACGCCAAAAGCGATTGCTGATATTTCTTTGTCTAATTGGAAATGTGTCTGATTTAGCTCTGGATTAGGGCTAAAAAAATGATGTTTTTTTTGCTAGACTCTACCGTATGGTTTTAATGGATCTTATTCATGTCGATTAGAGATGAACGAAAACAACAGAGTCGTCAGGCTTTACTTGATGCAGCGCTCCACCTCAGTACTTCTGGGCGTTCATTTAGTAGTATTAGTTTGCGTGAAGTTGCACGTGAAGTTGGCTTAGTCCCAACGGCATTTTATCGTCATTTCCAAGATATGGAGGCATTAGGGCAAGAACTGGTTGACCAAGTGTCTTTGCATTTAAAAAGCTTGATTCATCAATTGGGGCAAAGCTATTTAAAACATAGCGGATCTGCTAAAACACGGACAAGCATTGAACTGTTTGTACAGGCTGTCAATCATAGCCCTCAGCAATGGCAATTTATGATTGCAGAACGTTGGGGCGGCTCCGAAACTGTTCGTATTGCGATTGCACGTGAGATTGAATTTTTGATTGAAGATCTCGCAATCGATTTATGCAAACTCGAGACCTTTAAACACATTCGAGAAGCCAAAGATTTACAAGTGTTATCAACGATTCTGATTAATATGTCATTTACATGGGCAATGACGTGGATCAACTTACCGAAACAATTTGCAATTGATCGTTTGTTAGAACAACAAAACTTATTTATTGACAATGCAGCGACCCAAGTCCGCTTACTTTTCCGAGGTATCTCGAACTGGGAACCACAAAACGCCTGATCTTATCAAAGCTAAAGTTTGATATATAAAAGCATTGCTTAGCGTTATGATTAATAACACACTAATGCAAATGCCGTTTAGAACACTATGAGGAGCCTATAAGCATCATGAATCCTGATCGTCATACTCAGTTCTTAATTCGTAAAGAAAAAATTTTGCAGGTTGCAGAAAAACTTTTATTAGAAAACAACCAAGAAATGACCTTGGATGAACTGGTTGCCGAGCTAGATATTGCTAAAGGTACTTTATATAAACATTTCCGCAGTAAAAATGAATTACTGTTGGAACTGATTATTCAAAATGAAAAAGAAATCCTAAAAATTTCAGAAAAATATAACACTGATGTTAAAGAATATGCGCCTCGCTATATGCTTTACCATTTAACCTCACCGAGTCGTACGATTTTACTGCATCAGTTAGAAGAACATCTGACGATGACTGAGTCCAAGCTCAAACATCTGTTCGATGAGCTTTATGCAATCCGCCAACAGCGTATTATTTCGCTCAAAGATATGACTGAAAAATATTTAAAATCACAGAATTATGATATGTCGATTCGTGATTATCTTTCTTATATTTGGTCTCTGACTTACGGCGCAGCTTTGCTCTTGAATTCAAGCTATTATCAGCGTTCAATTGGTTCTCGTGAGAAGCTGATTAACCTGTATGTAAACCAAGCTCTGTCTTTACCGACACAAAAAGTTCAAATCGATTTAAAAGATTTACAAATCGATCAAAACTAAATAAAAAGGACTGCCACTGCAGTCCTTTTTTTATTGCTCATAGTATGAACTATTTCCCTTTACGTTCTTTTTCTAATAAGTAATCAACAACTTGTGTCACTTTTCCATCTTCACCTTGCACAACATACTTACCGTTTACAACAACGGCAGGTACGCCCGTAAGTTGATATTGCTGTGCCAATTTATTTGACTCAGCCACTTTTGCAGTGATTGGGAAAGAGTTAAACATACTGTTAAATTTCTGTTCAGGCACGCCATAACGGGCAAAGAATTTTGCTTGTGATGCTTGATCAAAAATTTGTTGTCCGCCGTCATGGATGGCATGGAACAATGGAATATGGGTTTTCTTACGTACACCTAGTGCCTCAGACACATAGTAACCTCGAGCACCCTGCTCCCATACTTTATTCATCGCTGCAGGCGTACGGAGGAAATATACATCGCTTGGAATCTTCTTTAACCACGTTTGCATATGCGGTTCAAGCTTAAAGCAGTGCGGGCAACCGTACCAGAAGAATTCACGTACTTCAATTTTTCCCGCTGGCGCAGCTGTTTTACCCGGATTGGCAACCACGGTATAGTCTTTACCAGCAACAAAATCAGCAGCCATTGCATTCATCGAAAATGCCATTACAGCTGCACTTAAACCACCTAATACTAACTTTTTCATTGAGTTTGCTTTTCCTCTAAGCATTTTTCGTAAGTTTATATGCTAAATATAAATCAAACACGACTAATTCGTTTTGCTTGTGTGAAGTTTTTTATTGGATTTATCGCTTTTTTTTCAAGAAGCGCTACACTAACAACAGATTAAACCGAAATAATCATCCTAATATAGAGGTATTTCCATGGCACAATTGAATGTTGACCCACAAGAAATCGCAAAATTTGAAGCATTGGCTGCTAAATGGTGGGACCAACATTCTGAGTTCCGCCCACTTCATCAAATCAACCCGTTACGCTTAAACTGGATTGATGAGCGTGTTGGTGGCTTAGCAGGTAAGAAAGTACTTGATGTGGGCTGTGGTGGCGGTATTTTGGCAGAAAGTATGGCTCGTCGTGGCGCTGATGTTTTAGGGATCGACATGGGTGAAGCACCGCTGGCTGTAGGACGTTTACACGCACAGCAAGACAATGTGCAAAATATTGAATATCGTCAAATCCCAGTCGAAGAGTTGGCGCAACAACATGCAGGACAATATGACGTAGTGACCTGTATGGAAATGATGGAACATGTTCCTGATCCAGCCTCCATCGTCAAGGCTTGCCAAAGCTTGGTCAAGCCAGGTGGTCATGTGTTCTTCTCCACCATTAACCGTAATCCCAAATCCTACTTGTTTGCGATTATCGGTGCGGAATATGTGCTGCGCCTACTGCCAAAAGGCACCCATGATTATCATAAGTTCATTCGTCCATCGGAAATGGCGCATGACATCCGCAATGCAGGTCTTACCTTAAAGGAAATGACTGGCCTGCATTACAACCCTATCACTAAGCATTATTGGTTAGCACCCAATGTAGATGTGAATTATATGGTTCATACCACAAATACAGGTGCCTAATGAAAGCCGTTTTATTTGATCTTGATGGTACTTTGATCGACACTGCTGCTGATTTTATTCGCATCATTCAACAAATGTGCCGTGATGAACAGCGTCCTGTTGTTGATGCGGCAACCATTCGCACTCAAGTATCTGAAGGCGCACGGGCAATGGTCAAATTGGTGTATCCAGAATTGGATGTGACCGATCCCATCTTTCTCGCCCATCGCCAGCGCTTTTTAGATGTATACGGTGACAATATTGTGGTGGATACGGATTTATTTGTTGGGATGTATGCTCTGCTCGAAGAACTTGAGGCAAACCAGATTCCTTGGGGAATTGTCACCAATAAACCACGTGGTTTAAGTGAATCATTATTGGCTGAATTAAATTTAACCGAACGCTGTGCAGTTTTGGTTTGTCCTGAAGATGTCACACATACCAAACCCGATACTGAACCGATGTATCTAGCGGCGAAACAGTTGAATCTGGATGCCAAAGACATTATCTATGTGGGGGATCACCCACGTGATATTGATGCAGGTCGAAATGCAGAGATGTATACCATTTTGGCAGCTTACGGGTATTTACCAATAGAGTCTCGTGATGATCTGAACGCTTGGCAAGCAGATGCAATTATCCAAACTGTGACTGAGTTACATCAACTGCTCAAACAGAAAATCTCTGCTTTATCAGAAAATCAGGGTATGATGAGCTAAACATTCAACATAAGAACTATGAGGCATAACAATGAAATATTCAGAATATCAACCTCGTCCAGATCTACTCAAAGATCGTATCATTCTCATCACGGGCGCAGGTGATGGAATTGGTCGAGCTGCTGCTCTTAGTTATGCCCTTCATGGTGCAACTGTGGTTTTGCATGGACGTAGCCTGAATAAACTTGAAGTCATTTATGATGAAATTGAAGGTTTAGGTGCACCACAGCCTGCAATATTGCCATTACAGCTTTCAACTGCATCCAGTCATGACTATGAGCTCCTTGTCGATACGCTTGAGCAACAATTTGGTCGCTTGGATGGCATTTTACATAATGCGGGCATGTTAGGTGATCGAGTTGAACTAGCGGATTACCCTGTTGATGTTTGGGACGATGTCATGGCTGTAAATTTACGTGCACCTTTCGCATTAACTCAAGCATTATTACCACTGCTTGAAAAATCTGAACATGCTTCAGTGGTATTTACCAGTTCGAGTGTAGGTCGTGAAGCTCGTGCTTTATGGGGAGCATACTCTGTTTCTAAAGTTGCAACCGAAGCAATGAGTAAGATCTTTGCAGCAGAAAACACCTATCCAAACATTCGTTTTAACTGTATTAATCCAGGCGGTACCCGTACAGCGATGCGTGCGAAGGCTTACCCAGAAGAAGATCCAAAAATTCTTCCAACGCCAGATAGTATTATGCCTGCTTATCTTTATTTGATGGGTGATGATAGTTTAGATATGAATGGAAAAAGTATTGACGCTCAATCTTAACCAATTGAATATAATAAATTTAAACTATATTAAATACGGGCTTCGATGATACTTTTCTAGAGAAATTGCTTAAGGATCTCCATCTTTTTAATGGAATAATGAATTGATCTTCACAGTTTCTCTGCATTTTTAAGGTACAGTTTTCACATGAGAGACATCCGAAGTCCATAAGGTGCATCATGAAAAAATTTTTCATTATCTTGGTTTTAGGTTCAACAACCCTATTGAGTAGTATGGGTAGTTTTGCAGGTCCACATTTTGATCGTGATGATGACTCACGCGGTGGGGGCTGGCAAGGTCGTAACTTTGATCGTCCAGATGATGAAAACCGTATGCGTGAACGTCGTATGCGTGAAGAACGTGGTGTTGAGCGTTTAAAACAACATCGCTGGCAA
Source organism: Acinetobacter sp. 5862 (assembly GCF_024494585.1). Taxonomy (NCBI): domain Bacteria; kingdom Pseudomonadati; phylum Pseudomonadota; class Gammaproteobacteria; order Moraxellales; family Moraxellaceae; genus Acinetobacter; species Acinetobacter sp. 5862. Next base: position 6,073 of record NZ_JANHGP010000064.1, on the reverse strand, counting down.
GCAGGTTACGTCATGCCACAGCATTATCGCGGAAACGGCTACAAAGTTGATTATAAATATAATAATCTCCCACGCCCTGGTCGTAATGAGCAATGGTATAAAATCAATAATGATTTTATTTTAGTCAATTCTGATGATAATAGTATTATCCGAATCATGGGGTTCTAAACATATTCTCGGACGATGACTGTACAAAGTTGAAGCGTTGTTTTAGGAATAGATTTATCTTTTTATTTTTTTCGTTAGAATCAGATAAATTGATGTATATCTGAGATGAACATGGCGAACCAAATGACTGAAACTTCACATAGCACAACGCAAGATTATGTGCATTGGTTTCGCCACTCAGCACCATATATTAATGCCCATCGTGATAAAACTTTTGTGCTTATGTTTGGTGGTGAGGCCGTCTTACACCAAAACTTTCAGCATATTATTCATGATATTGCCCTATTGCATTCTTTAGGGATTCGTTTGATTTTGGTGCATGGCGCACGCCCACAAATTAATCAAAATCTACGTGAAAGCCAAATTGAAACGCCTTTTCATCAAAGTCGTCGTGTGACAACTCGTGCATCACTACGTAGTATCATGAATGCAGTTGGATCGATTCGTTTAGAAATTGAAGCTCTTCTATCAATGGGCTTGGCCAATTCACCCATGTATGGTGCCCGTATTGATGTCGTTTCGGGTAACTTTGTAACGGCTAAACCCTATGGCATTCGGGATGGGGTTGATTTTCAGCTCACAGGTGAAGTCCGTTCAATTGATACCGATGCGATTCAACGCCACTTAGATAATCACAATATTGTGTTACTAGGACCTACAGGTTATTCAACCACTGGAGAAGTATTTAACTTATTGGCGGAAGAAGTCGCGACCAAAACAGCAACTGCATTACAAGCCGATAAATTGATTTTCTTAGGTGAAAAACAAGGATTAATGAATGAGCAACAACAATTATTACGTGAATTAAGCTCGTATCAACTTGAACCTTATATTCAACAATACCAAACACAATATCCAGAATTCGCCTTACACCTCAAACAAGCTCAACAAGCTTCATTATCTGGGGTGCATCGTGTTCACCTCATTTCATATACTTATGATGGTGCCTTAATTGAAGAACTATTTACACGCGACGGGATTGGCACTTTAATCACAGATGCCCACTATGAAGAAGTACGCATTGCCAATATTCATGATGTTGGCGGTTTAATCAACCTATTACGTCCACTCGAACAGGAAGGTATTTTAGTCTATCGTTCACGTGAACGTCTTGAAAGTGAAATAGAACAGTTCGCGGTGATTGAACGAGATGGCATGATCTTAGCCTGTGCAGCGCTCTATCCTATTCCTGCTGAATCAGGTGAAATTAAATCTGCTGAAATTGCCTGTGTCGCTGTCGATTCGAGTTATCGTAAATCGAACCGTGGTAGCCAAATTTTGCAATTTTTGGAAACCAAAGCGAAACAACAAGGTATTCAACAACTGTTTGTTCTCACAACCCGTACCGCACATTGGTTTTTAGAGCAGGGTTTCAGCCCAGCAAGTGTTGATGATTTACCGAATGCTCGACAAGCGCTGTACAATTATCAGCGTAATTCCTTAGTCTTCAAAAAAGTTTTGTTCTAATTATATTTGACCTGAAGATATCTTTATTTCTGATAAAGATATCTTTTGACTTCTTTCATTTTTATTTTTATTCAGCTCATTAGAAAAATAAGCGCACTGAATTTTTAAAAATAAAAATATAAAACAGAAACTTAAGTACTAATTAAATTTCAATGCTTATTCATCTTCTCAATAACATTATCTATTTTTCTATTTTGCACTTTTCATCATAAGCAAAGCCCAATTATTTATTTTTTATGCATTAAAAAAAGTTTTAGCTTAATTGCTCAACTTATTTAGATATTGTAATTTTCTGGGGAGTACAATCAACATGGCTATTTTTATCAATCGCTCATGGGCAACTTCAACCATCATCGCAGCAACTATTGCTAGCGTAATGGGCGTTGCAGGTTGTGCAAAAAAACCTGAACAGCAAGCAACACCAAAACAAGAAACCACCACATTAAATATCGGCTTTCAAAAGTATGGCATTTTGCCGATTGTCAAAGCAAAAGGTGAATTAGAAAAGAATCTTGCTGCTCAGGGCGTCCATGTAAAATGGGTTGAATTTCCAGCCGGCCCCCAACTTTTAGAAGGCTTAAATGTAGGTAGTGTCGTATTTGGTGAGGCCGGTGAAGCGCCTCCGATCTTTGCTCAAGCAGCAAATCCTAACTTGGTCTATGTTGCAAATCAGCCACCAGCACCTACTGCAGAAGCCTTAATCGTTCAAAAAGATTCACCAATACAATCTGTACAAGACCTGAAAGGTAAACGTATTGCATTGAACAAAGGCTCAAACGTTCATTATCTTTTATTGAAATTACTAGAAGCCAATAATTTAACTTTAAACGATATTCAGCCTGTTTATTTACCACCATCAGATGCTCGCGCAGCATTTGAAAAAGGCGCAGTCGATGCTTGGGTGATATGGGATCCATTCTTCGCAGCAGCAGAGCACCAAATCCATGCACGTGTGATCGCAAACGGCGAGCATTTGGTCAGCAATCATCAATTCTATTTAGCTGATCGTAAGTTTGCGGAAGGACATCCCGAAGTTCTAAAAACACTGGTGACAACATTGAATCAAACCACGGATTGGGTAAAGATCCATCCTGATGATGCTGCAAAATTACTCGAAAAACCAACCGCACTTGAACTCGATGTTTTAAAAACTTCAATTTCTCGGATGGGTTTTGGCGTTCAGCCAATTTCTGAAAAAGTCACAAAAGAACAGCAGTACGTAGCTGATGCCTTTTTTGCTCAGAAATTAATTCCAAAGCAACTGGTCATTGCAGATGCTGTATTAAAAAACCAAGTTCAATAATTGAGAGTCTACTTTAGGTAATTTCTCATTGGTTTTGATTGTGATCAATCAAAGTGCTTTATCCCTCATGCAGATTGCAATCTAAAACACGATGCAATCTGTCTCATTTACATGATCTCATTCTTCATAAGGAATATCGACATGAATATTTTCTGGTTCATCCCCACTCATGGTGACAGCCGTTACTTAGGCACCAGCAAGGGCGCACGTCAGGTCGATCATGCTTATATGAAACAAATCGCCGTTGCTGTCGATAACCTTGGTTATGCTGGTGTATTGATTCCAACAGGTCGTTCTTGTGAAGATCCATGGATCACAGCAGCCAGCCTCATTGATGCAACCAAACAATTAAAGTTTTTGGTGGCGCTACGTCCCGGAATTACGCCCCCCGCATTGGCGGCACGCATGGCTGCTACCTTTGATCGCCTCTCCAATGGTCGTATTTTACTCAATCTTGTAACAGGCGGTGACGAGCAGGAACTCAAGGGCGATGGTCTATATGAAGATCACAGCACTCGTTATCAGACTGCCTCTGAATATGTCAAAATTTGGCGTGAGATTCTGACTCGCTCCCATACAGGTGAATCTTTTACTTTTCATGGCGAACGACTCAGTGTCGATGAAGCAAAATTACTTTATCCACCTGTGCAAAAGCCCTATCCTCCCTTATGGTTTGGTGGATCATCAACAGAAGCAACTGAACTTGCCGCTGAACAGGTTGATACTTATTTAACTTGGGGTGAACCACCTGCTGCGGTGGAAGAAAAAATTAATCATTTACGTGCTCAGGCAGCAGCCAAAGGACGTACTCTAAATTATGGTATCCGATTGCACGTGATTGTTCGTGAAACCAATGAACAAGCTTGGGCTGCAGCGGATGAACTCATTCAATATTTAGATGATGAGACTATTGCAGCAGCGCAGAAAAAATTTGCACAAATGGACTCGGTCGGGCAGCAACGCATGGCGGCTTTACACGGCGGACGCAAAGATCAATTAGAAGTCTCACCAAACTTATGGGCAGGTATCGGTTTAGTTCGTGGCGGTGCAGGTACAGCTTTAGTCGGCGATCCAAAAACTGTTGCTGCACGTATTCAAGAATATGCTGACTTGGGGATTGATACCTTTATTTTCTCTGGCTATCCACATTTGGAAGAATCGATCCGCTTTGCTGAATTAGTATTTCCACTTCTGCCACTCAAAACTCGTGAGAAACTGACACAACCACATCTCACAGGTCCTTTTGGTGAAATCATTGCCAATAACTATGTGCCTGAGGTCAAAACACCAAAAGCGTTGGTTCAGGAGGAGGCATGAGTACAACACCATTTCTAAATAATGTTTCACGTGGAACACAAAAAATAGGCAAAAGTCTCTTGGCGTGGTTGTTTCCAGTTTTATTGCTACTGATTTGGCAAGCTGCTTCAAGTTCAGGTCTATTACAGAGCCGTGTATTACCTGCTCCAACTGCTGTAGTGAGTGCTTTTTGGCACTTACTGATCAGTGGTGAACTTTGGCACCATGTCAAAGTCAGCGCAAGTCGTGCCCTGCTTGGTTTGTTGGTCGGTGGTGGTCTCGGACTACTTTTAGGACTACTTAATGGTTCATCACGCATTGCATCGACCTTACTTGATACCACATTGCAAATGATCCGCAATATCCCTGCACTAGCACTCATTCCGCTGGTAATTTTGTGGTTTGGTATTGATGAAACAGCCAAACTCTTTTTAGTCGCAGTAGGTGTATTTTTCCCAATCTACATCAATACCTATCATGGTATTCGCTCAGTAGACCCTCAGTTGATTGAAATGGGTAAAAGTTACGGACTCAATCGCTGGCAATTGTATAAAGAGATCATTCTACCCGGAGCAATGCCTTCTATTTTAGTTGGACTACGCTTTGCTTTAGGTTTGGTTTGGGTATTGCTCATCGTGGCCGAAACGATTTCCGCTCAAGCAGGAATCGGCTATATGACCATGAATGCACGTGAGTTCTTGCAAACCGATATCGTTTTGGTCGGTATTTTACTTTACGCCATACTTGGAAAATTAGCGGATGTATTGGCACGAGCACTAGAGCGATATTTATTACGTTGGCATGCAGGCTATCAAAAATAAAAAGGTCAACTATATGAGTAATCTAAATTTAAATTTCTATGAAAATCCCTTGATTCAACCCCTTGGCGAATCTGAAGCATCGACTACTGCAAGCAATAGCAATGGTGCAAATATTCTGATTGAACAACTGTATAAGTTTTATGGTGAAGTCAAAGTGCTTGAAGACTTAGACTTAAATATTCAAGCAGGTGAATTTGTCGCCATAGTAGGTCGCAGTGGTTGTGGTAAAAGCACCCTACTCCGCTTAATCGCCCAACTTGAAAAACCAAGCTATGGCGAGATTAAATTTCAATCCGCAAGAAACTTTCGTGAAGGCATCACAAACGATGATATTCGCGTTATGTTTCAAGATCCACGCTTACTTCCATGGAAAAATATTTTACACAACGTACAATTAGGTTTACCAAAAGATCAACACCTACTTGCTGAAAATTTATTAGAAAAAGTAGGCTTAAAAGACAAATCCACACAGTGGCCAACTCAACTCTCTGGAGGTCAACGTCAACGTGCCGCATTAGCCAGAGCACTTTCTCATGCACCACGTATTTTATTACTGGATGAACCCTTAGGGGCGCTAGATGCTCTCACACGTTTAGAAATGCAAAGCCTGATTGAACGCCTTTGGAAAGAACAAGGTTTTACTGCAATTTTGGTCACACACGATGTGAGTGAAGCGGTACAATTGGCAGATCGAATTATTTTGCTAGATCAAGGACATATTGCACATCAATTTCAAGTGAATTTACCACGACCACGTAAGAAAACTATTGCATTTGCGCAGTTGGAACAACAAGTGTTAGATGCGGTTTTAGCAACTTAAAACCGCACCATGATCATAAATTCCACTGGATATGCATCAAAAAATGAGCTTATTCATCAGCATTTAACACTGAATTGTTTACAAAATATGTAATTCATTTTTTAGATTTCAAGTATTATCAATAGGACTTACGCATTGACAGATTCAAAAAAGTATTAAAATGCTTTATAAAGTATCTGTGATCAGACGAATTAAACA